>JAYWBH010000409.1:0-5152 GCA_043781815.1 Bryobacterales bacterium
GGGCCACCTGCGGCGATTTGCTTTTGGAAAATAGGAACCACACTGCCATTGCTCACTAGAACATTCCCAAAGCGAACGCAGACGAATTTGGTCTGATGGCCGGTCGCTAATTTGGAACGATGTGCACAAACAATCAGCTCCGCAACCCGTTTGGTTAGTCCCATGATGCTGGTGGGATTAACCGCCTTGTCAGTCGAGATCATAAGAAAGCTGGAGACATTCAATCGCCAAGCAGCTTGAGCCAGGTTCCACGTTCCCAGAATGTTGTTTCGAACCGCTTCGCAAACTTGCCTTTGCATGATAGGGACATGCTTGTAGGCGGCGGCGTGAAAAATGGAGTTCACCGCGTAGCGTTCAATCACCATTTCTACGTGGCGAGGGTCGCGGATGTCCCCAACTTCAACAACCAGATTCAGGTCAGGATGATGTCTGCGCAGATCAGCTTCCAGTCGAAACAATTCGCTTTCAGCTTGATCTAAAGCGACCAGTTGCCGAGGACCATATTTAGCCAATTGGTTACAGAGTTCACTGCCGATTGAGCCTGCGGCACCAGTGACCAGAATGGAACGTCCTTCAGTGGCCCGATGGACAGTTTCCATATTCAATTCCACGGATTCCCGTCCCAATAAATCGCTGACGGAAATTTCGCGCATCCGGCGAATCGCCAGTTTGCCGCTGATTAATTCGCCTAAACCCGGCACAATGCGACAGGGAATGCCTGCCTGCTTGCCTCTTGCCACGGCAGCACGAATCGCTTTTCCACTGGCCGAGGGCATGGCAACTACGATTTCAGCGATGGGATTTCCCAATCGTTCTTGTTCCTCACGAATTTTAAGAGCGTCTTCGCCAGTCCCTAAGACTGGAAGACCGGCCAAGCGTGCGCCTTCTTTGAGTGGATCGTCATCCAGGAATCCGGTGACTTTATAACGAAGTTTGGGGTTGTCGCGAATTTCGCGGGCGAGAGAAATTCCGGCCACACCGGCCCCGTAAATGAGCAGTCCACGCTGATCCCGTTGAGTGAAGGAACGCGTGCGCAGTTCGCGTTTCAGTCTTACGGCGAAAGTAGCAGCGCCACCCAGTAGCAAGCAGAGAATGAAATCCAGAACGTAAACAGATCTGGGAAATTCTCCGCCCAGCACGAAGAAAATAACAAGCCCAGATGCCAGGGATGTGAGTATGTTGTATTCAAACAGACGGACCAGTTCCGGAAATCCCTGGTATTCCCAGAAGCGCATCATTTGCAAACCCATGGAGATACAGATCACCATTTTCACAACCAGGACAATGGCTAAGCCCTGGTACAAATTTGGCATTTCTGAACGGGGAATAATGAAATCAAACCGCAGCAGCCAGGCGATTAGGAATGCGGCAGTGACGATCCCCATTTGGCCTAGCGCGGCGTAGATTTTCCAACGCAAAAAGACGGTTGGTTTGCCCATCAGCGACTCCCGCCTGCTGCGGCGAAGGCACGGACCTTGCGCACTGCATGGGCCAGATCTTTCACTTGATTCGCGGCATGAACCACTTGCTCTTCGGACATGGCCGGATAGAGCGGAAGCGAAATAATACGAGGATAGAGGGCCATTGCTTCTGGACAATGGTTCTGCGGCAGGTTGGCGTACGATACAAAGAATGGGTGCAGTGGAATCGGAATAAAGTGGACGCTAGTTCCAATGCCGCGTTCCTGCAGCAACGTGATGAATTCGTCGCGATTGACCGATAGTTTGTCCAGATTTAGGCGGATGGTATACAGATGCCAGGCATGTTCACAATCGCTCTTATCAGGAGGAGTTTCCACTTCTTCAACGTCAGCCAGAATCTCGTTATAAATCATGGCATACCGTTTGCGGGTTTCAAGGAAAGAGGGAAGCTTGCGAAGCTGGTGTATGCCCATGGAAGATTGCACGTCGCTAAGGTTGTACTTGAACCCAGCCTCAAGCACTTCGTAATACCATTTGCCAGCAGCAGAATAGCGTTGCCATGCATCTTTGCTGATGCCGTGGAGGCACAGCACTTTCATTTTCTCAGCCAGCGCCTCATCATGTGAGGTAACCATGCCGCCCTCACCGGTGGTGATATTTTTAGTTGCGTAAAAACTATAAGCCGATGCGTCACTGTGCGTTCCTGTTTCAGGATTGCCGCCGCCAACAGGCCAGCCGCGGTAGGTAGCACCAATCGCATGAGCGCAATCTTCCACAACGTGCAGGCGGTGACGGCGCGCTAAAGCCCAAATGGAATCCATGTCGGCAGGAAGTCCAGCAAGGTGAACGGGGAGAATGGCGCGAGTCTTTTCGGTGATGCGAGATGCAATGGAAGCCGGGTCAATATTTCCATCGGGTCCAATATCAGCCAGAACGGGTGTGGCCCCCACATGGAGAATGACATTCACAGTGGCACAAAACGTCAGCGGCGTTGTGATGACTTCAGCACCTTTCCCCAGGTTTAATGCAGCAAGAGCTAAATGCAATCCAGCAGTACAGGAGTTCACTCCCATGGCATGGGGAACGTTAACGTATTCGCGAAACTCCTTTTCAAATTGAGCCGTGCGCGCTCCAGTTGTGAGCCAACCGGATTGAAGTGTAGCGACAACTTCATCGATTTCTTCCTGGCCAATGCTGGGTTTGTGATAGGGAATGCTAAGTGGATTTGACATCAAAATATCTCCGTTGTATTTTTTATTGATTGCTTATTTACGGACAAAAGATCGAAGAACGAAAGTTGCAGTAGCGAACAGAATTCGCATATCGGAAGTGAAATTGCGGGCACTCAAATAATTCAGGTCAGAGAGCAGTTTGCCTTCCATCATGTGCCGAATATAGTAGTCACCCGCCTGGGCCCCAACAGGAAACTTGAGCGATTCATCCCCAGTATCGAGTTGCACTTTTCCGGTCATCCCTGGTTTGACAGAGAGAATTCGACGCTGCTCTAAGGTGTAGTGAGCCACAATTTCTGGAGCTTCTGGTCGTGGTCCAACCAGGCTCATCTGGCCCAGCACTACATTCACAAATTGAGGGAGCTCATCCAACTTTGTGCGTCGCAGAAAGTGGCCAATGCGCAGCACTCTTGGATCTCTGTTGCCAGTGATGGGCGGTCCTAAAGATGCAGCGTTTTTAATCATTGTGCGAAACTTCCACATGCCGAACAGTCGACCCTCCAGACCTGCTCGCGAGGCTCTATAGAAGGGGTTCCCAGGGGAATCTATGAAAATTGCAACGGCAATGAGAAGGAACAAAGGGCTCAGGACAACTAGAGCGATCAGAGCTAAGCTGCTATCGAAGAGGGTGCGCATAGGGCTAACGAGTGATTCTGGCGAATACGGATTCATTGGTGAAGGAGCCTGCACTGGAGGATCGGAATCGAAACATGCCCGCCAGGAATCCAGATCCATAAGAAAGGTGATATGCCAAAAACACGAATGGCAAATAGGGTAAAAGTTTCCATCCAGATTGATAGCCGACGGCGAACGAGGCGACCAGGTTGGCACTTGCGTAAAGCGAAATCATAACCAGCCAAAGGATGGAAGCAGGAAGCAGCAGTTTGCTTGCACTAAACATTGCGGCAATGGCAATGGAGGCTAGTAACAGGCCATTAGCCAAAGCAAACCCTGCAGGCACAAGATGCCGCCAAGACCCCGGTTTACCGTGCTTCTTGATCACTGCTACTTTCCAAAAACCATATTGAAAGTACTGATGGAACAATCCTGAAAGAGTTGCCCGAGGCGAATACCAGGACATGATTCGGGGGTTCTGCCAGATGGATCCACCTGACCGCAGCAGGCGAAGATTCAGCTCGTCATCCTGATTACGAACCAAGGTTTCATCGAATCCGCCAATCCGTTCCAGCGTTGTTCTGCGCCAGCAACCATAAGTCACCGTATCCACTGGACCCTCATAGCTCGGGTCGTGGAATTTTGCCCCGCCCGTCGAAAATGGGGAATGGTAAGCTGCGGCAATCGCTTGCGGCAACACACCTTGCGCCGAAGTACGAGCTGGCCCGCCGACGTTATCCGCTCCGGTTTGCTCAAGGGTTTCCACGCATCGCAGACAATAATCGGTGGCGTAGCGGGTGTGTGCATCCATGCGCAGGATGATTTCCCCAGTAGAAGCTCGAATCGCTTCGTTGAGCCCTGTAGATACGATTCGGCCAGGATTATCAATGAATCGCAGGTTTGAGTGCTTGCGACTATAACTTTCAAGAATGGCGCGAGTGTCGTCAGTACTCATGCCATCGGCCACCACCGCCTCCCATTGCATGTCGGCCATGTCTTGAGAGAGCAGGGAATCCAAGAACGATCGGATATGAGCACTTTCGTTGCGGCAAGCGGAAATGATGGATATTTTATTCATCTAGTTGTTCTCCGCTTTCTGTGCACGAACAACTTCCTTGAAGCCAGTTCGAGCCTTTCCATACACATTCGAATATTGTCGGGCCATGGCATTTGCGGAAAAATGTTCTGTCACGCGGATGTTGCCATTCCTACCCAGTTGTTGCGCCATGGTCGGATCGCGAAGCAGAGCGAGCAGTCCATCAGCCAGCGCTTCGACGTTCCGAGGGGGTACCAGATAGCCTGTTTTGTTGTGCTGAATTAGTTCTGGGATGGCACCAACGGAAGTTGCAATCACCGGTTTGGTTGCGGCCATTGCTTCCAGAAGGGCCATGGGCATTGCTTCATTGAATGAGGGCATTGCAATTATGTTGCAGGAAGCCAGTACGCCGGGCATGTCGTCGCGACTACCAGTGAACACCACGCTGGCGGCGATCCCAAGATGTTGAGACAACGCTTGCCAATCCTGCCGGGCTTCACCTTCACCAACAAACACGAAGAGGACATCAGCGTATTGGTTGAGCACTTTTTTAGCGGCTTCAAGTAGGACGGTACCGCCCTTTTCATTTACCAATCGGCCAATGATCCCTATGATCTGTTTGCCATCTGGATTGAAGTCTTTCTGCAGAGTCGGAGTGGCATCTTCGAACCGACTTATGTCCACACCATTGGCAATGAGGGTCACGTTCGAAGATGAAATTCCAGACTGTGTCAAAATTTGCATAACCTTAGCGGAAGGTGTGGTCACTTGTTGAAAGCGTCGCAACACCAGGCGATTGGCGACGGCGTAAAATTGCATTGTTGCTGCCGGATTGGGCCAGTTATGAC
>JAYWBH010000410.1:0-1585 GCA_043781815.1 Bryobacterales bacterium
GCGTACCTTGCTGCGGCTCATGATCGGCGGTTGAAAGTGAATGTATTCAACCACTGTTCCAACTACTTTGCCGATGTGGTTTGGACGGGACTTTCCACACTGCATATAAAGGAAGCGCTGGAAGGCAACATATCCATTGAAAAGCTGCGTGAAGTTTGGGAGTGCATCAGTCCGGCTAACTATATTGCCAAGTATGCCGCTTCGCCTCGCAAAGCTCTGTTCATCTACACCAAATACGACACCACCTTTCTGCCGGAGTTTTCCCGTTCCATCATTGACCAAATTGGCAAGACCGGCGTGGATCATAAGGTAGTGGCGTTACCTTGTGGCCACTACACTATGGGCCAGGCGCCATTTAAGTTCATTGATGGGTATCACATTATTTCGCACTTCAAAAGGCACTTATGACTGCTGCCGCAGTTCTTGCTCTGCTGCACGAATTTAAGCCCAATGGAGATGGTGAAGCGCTAAAAAGTGCTGAGCTGATTGGGATGTTGCTGCAACACAGTGCCGCCCCATTTTCCCGGAATCAGTTTGAACCGGGGCACATCACCGCAACGGCATGCGTGCTGCATCCGCATCAAAAAGCAGTTCTGTTGATTCACCATAAACGTTTGGACCGCTGGCTGCTTCCTGGTGGACATGTGGAAGCGGAAGATAGCAGCCCCAGTTGCACCGCATCCAGGGAAGCTATGGAAGAAACTGGAGTTGTGTTACAGCCGCGAGGTCCTTTACTGGTGGGGATGGACGTCCACGGCATTCCGCCTAAAAAACAGGAACCCTACCACTTGCATCACGATCTTATTTACTACTTTGCTGCGGAATCAGAGACGGTGGAAGTAACTTCGGAAACTCTTGGGGTGGTGTGGTGCCCGTTTGCAGAATTTGATCAGTATGGGCTGGCAGGCAGCATTCAGAGGTCTGCGCGGCGGGCCTGGGAAGCCAGTGCCTTACATCCGCAATAGCGGCCAGAGGGCAGCAAAATCGTCGCGCCAAAGAATCGTGGGATGGTCTTCTGTCTGAAACTTTTGGGTGCCCGACAGTACCATCCAGGAAGAAGGATACATACCAATGGATTCATCCCCATTATTTTCCATTCGCGTAGCGTTCATTCCCAAATATTGAGCCAAGCCACGGACCACCGGTTCCAGGTTCAGCGTGCGATTAGAAATGTGAATGATTAGCCGACCGTTGGGCTTCAAATGCCTGCGATACATTAAGCCACTCTCTGCCGTCAATAGATGAATGGGAATGGAATCTGAGGAGAAGGCGTCAATGATCAGCGCGTCGAATTGCCCAGCAGGTTCTTTGGCCAAGCTGATGCGGGCGTCCCCTTCCACTATGTCCACTTTGGCTTTGCTGTTCTTGAGAAAGGTAAAGTACTTACCAGCAGCTTCAATTACTTGCGGGTTCAATTCATAAAAGCGGAACTGATCCCCTGGCCGACCGTACGTGGACAAGGTTCCCACGCCCAGCCCGACGACACCAATTTTTGCGTGACCCTCTACTTTTTCTAATACGGAACTGAGTGTCATACCCACCCCAGTAAGTCGACTGTAGTAAGTGGTTGGTTGGGCGGTTAACT
>JAYWBH010000411.1:0-5146 GCA_043781815.1 Bryobacterales bacterium
TTGATCTCATACAGCAGATCAGGATCGAATGGCCACCAATTCGGCCCATTTCCTGGTTCCTGCAATGGATCCACGCAGAGGATTAATGTTACGCGCGGGTTCGCGGCACCATCATAACTGCGGAATGCGAAGACGTCTGTGATATCCGCTTTGTGGTCCACGGCGGTAATCGGAGCTTCCCGGTGATTAGCCGCGAAGCTGCTGGGAGGCATAGCCATAAGAATGGCCAGCGCTGGTGCAATTATTGTTCTAATTTGATTCATTGTTTCCTCCTGTTAAAGTGTTACGGCGAATGCCGAACAGAGTGAGCATCGCCAGTCCAGCCAGCATCAACTGCTGCGCTGACGGTTCTGGTGTGGCTTGGATCGTTACCGATGCTGAATTAAAACGTGCCGAACCTCCACCCAGTCCCCCATCCACAGAAAGATCTGTGAACAGATCGAAAAAGCTGCTAATTGGGAACGATGCGGAATCGGTCGGCATAGAAAAACCCGACGTGGCAACGGAAATCAAGCTGACAGAGTTAGCGCAGCCAGTGGGTGAGTTTCCGCTGAACAATGCGCCTGGGCATATATCAAGCGAAGCAGTAACCGCGCCGTCACCTGTTGCTATAGGCGAATTCAGCCCGACTTTTGCTCCAATCAATTGTGAGTTTGAGGCCTTGAATCGAAAGAACGATTCAAACAACTGACCTGGGTTCGCAGTTTGGTTAAGTGTGAATTGAAAGGTTGGCATAAACTGCCCGCCCCCTGGATTCACCAGTACTTGTGTCAGCGGTATGACCGTGGCACCGTTTTGTCCCGGAGCGGCGACGAATCCCGAAAACGTTACTACTCCGTTTTGGCATCCGACTGTTCCCAAGTTGACGTAATCTTGTAGAGTCCCTGTTAGACAGGGAGCCGCGAAGGCGGAACTACTGACCAGTAGTATTCCGCCAAGTATGCAATACAGCTTCATTATTCCTCCTATCGTTTTATTTCGAAGGTGCAGACAAACCAAACCACATGGGTAATGATGATCGAGAATGAAAGCCACTTGAAACTCCAATCAGATGGAATACGCGCGTGTGCTGTGGAACGGATTGAGGTTTCTTAAAATAAGTGGCGGGATTTACTTGGAAGTAACGAGTGTAAATATTGAAAGTTTTTGCGGTAAATTTTGAAACCTTTTTCCAGGAAGGATCTCTATGAAATTGGGTTTCATAGCCGCTATTGCTGCATGCGTTGCGGTCTTTTTTCTCACTTAGCTGGCTACTTACTTCGCCGCCATGCGCAAAGCGCCATCCAGCCGGATCACTTCGCCATTCAGCATCACGTTCTCAAAAATCTGCCGCACTAGTTGGGCGAATTCTGCGGGCCTGCCTAAGCGTGGTGGAAACGGAACGTTCTGACCTAAAGCCAAGCGTGCCGGTTCCGGCAGCCCCGCTAATAGGGGCGTATCGAACAGCCCTGGGGCAATGGCTACCACGCGAATTCCAAGCCGCGATAGATCGCGAGCAATGGGCAACGTCATCCCGGCAATACCGGCTTTCGATGCGGCATAAGCGCTCTGTCCGATTTGTCCATCGAAGGCAGCAATGGATGCCGTGTTGACGATTACCCCACGCTCCCCTTCTGCCTTGGGTTCGTTCTTCGACATGGCCCAGGCAGCCAGCCTGGTGACGTTATAGGTCCCAATCAAGTTGACCCGAATGGTGCGTTCAAACAGTGCTAAATCCCCTGGACCATCCTTAGAAATCACCCTGGCCGCCACGCCGATTCCTGCGCAGCTTACAACACCGGATATAGCGCCAACATCATGCAGGGCAGCTTGAACATCCACTGCTGAAGTGACGTCGGCAGAAAAGAATTTTCCACCCAGTTCTTTGGCAAGAGCCGCGCCTTCAGGATTCAAGTCCAACAGAATCGGGGTGCCTCCTGCCTCCGCAACCATGCGGGCCGTGGCCGCTCCTAAACCCGAGGCTGCGCCGGTGATCATGACTACTTTGCCGTTGAGATGCATATGTTGGCATTATAGGGTTTCTATGGATTGGTTTCCTTTATGGCTGAGTTTGCGGGTAGCGACTCTGGCTACTCTTATTTCAGCAATGGTTGGCTTACCGCTTGCCTGGTGGTTGGCGCATGGCAAATTTCGAGGAAAAGGATTGTTGGATGCCTTGGTTACTTTGCCGCTGGTGTTGCCTCCAACAGTACTTGGGTATTACTTGCTGATTGTGATTGGCCGCAACAGCGCGTTCGGATCTTTGTATGAAAGTGCAACAGGAGGGCCGCTAGTGTTCACTTGGCAAGGAGCAGTCGTAGCGGCGGTACTGCATTCCCTGCCCTTGCTGGTGAAGTCGGCCAGAGCTGCGCTGGAGGCGGTGGATCACACTTATGAAAAGGCGGCTCGCAGTTTGGGCGCACCGGAATGGAAAGTATTTTGGCAAGTCAGCCTGCCTCTGGCCAGACTTCCGGTTATGGCCGCGATCACGCTGGCGTTTGCCCGCGCATTGGGGGATTTCGGCGTCACGCTGATGGTGGCTGGCAACATTCCTGGTCGGACGCAAACAGTTGCCGTGGCCATTTACGATGCAGTGGAAGCGGGCGATGGGGAAACGGCACGCACCTTGGTCTTGGCTGTTTCGGCGCTGGCGCTGGTGATTGTGTGGGTGGCGGAACGCTTGAATTCGCGCGCGGCGGCGGCTTCATAATGATGGAAGCACGCATCAGAAAAAAGTTCCGCAGCGGCGCGGATTCCAGCGGCTTTACTCTGGATGTCCACTTGCGAGTTGGCAATGGCATTACAGTTTTGTTCGGTCCTAGCGGCGCTGGCAAGACGCTAACGTTGGATGCGATTGCCGGGTTCAGTGATCCTGACGAAGGTCGTATTTTGTTGGACGACCGCATTCTGTTTGATGCTGAAGCAAAAGTAAACTTGCCTCCTCGCGAACGTGCTTGCGGATATGTGTTTCAAAATTACGCGCTGTTCCCCAATATGACCCTGCGCGAAAACATCTACTTTGCCGCCGCCCACCTGCCCCGCGTGGAACGTCATAAACGAGTGAACGAAGCCTTGGAACGGTTCGCCTTGAAAGATGTGGCTGGTCGCAAGCCCAATCAATTATCTGGCGGGCAAAAGCAACGCGGTTCCATTGCCCGGGCATTGGTTGCCGAACCGGGCGTGCTACTACTGGACGAACCATCCCGAGGCCTGGATGCATTGTTGCGTCGTGATCTTTACGACGTGCTGCGTGAAGTGCGCAGTGAGTACCAGGCACCCATTATTCTGGTAACTCACGATCTTTCTGAATGCCTGGAATTGGCCGATCATGTATTGATTTACCGCGATGGGCAGATTGTGCAATCTGGCGAAGCACCGGCCATAGTGGAGTCGCCGACAAGCGTTGAAGTGGCCCGTATGCTGGGGATTTTCAATCTTCTACCGGTGGAGATTTTGGCACTTGACCCTGGCCGCAATTGGAGCAAAGTGCGGTGGAACGGTGTGGATATTGAAGGGCCATATTTCCCCGGTCATTTTTTGGGCGACAAGGTGACACTATCAGTGCGTCCAGCAGATTTGAAAGTCGTCAACCGGCAAGGGAAATTGGCAGGCAATCAGGTGGCGGTTCCATTGCGGCGAGTAGTGAATACGGCGGAAGGTGTACGGCTGGATTTCGAAGGCATTTCGGTGGAGTTGGGTCAATCGGAATACGCAACAAAGACAGATAATGATAGTTGGGTGATTGAATTTCCCCCGCAAGCTTTACGAGTTTTATAAATGAATTTATGGCATTGAAATCATTTGAAGAGTACGAAGAATTAGCCAAGGCTGCGCATGGCCACATGTGCGCTGGGCAGGTGTTAGGCTTGCGCCTGGCAATTCATGGCTTGGAACTACTGGGGATTGACGACCCATTGGGACAAGATCGAAAGCGGCTGGTGAGCTTTGTAGAAATCGACCGCTGTGCAACCGATGCAGTAACCGTGGTGACTGGTTGCCGCCTGGGCAAGAGGGCGTTGAAATTTCGCGACTTTGGGAAAGTGGCAGTGACGTTTTGCGATCTCTTGACAGACCGGGCCGTGCGGGTAGTGGCCAAGGAATCGTCCAAGCAACGGGCACGGGAAGTGTATCCGGAAATTGAAGACAAGAATCAGCAACAGATGAAAGCATATCGTGAACTGCCCGTGGGCGACATGTTTGAGCATGCATGGGTGCGGGTAACACTGCCTCCGGAAGAGATGCCGGGCTTTAAGGGCCCACGCGTGAGTTGCGCGCAATGTGGGGAAGGAATCAACTTCAAGCGCGAAGTAGAGGTGGATGGAAGAGTGCTGTGCAAGGCCTGCGCTGGGGAACGCTATTACGAAGTTTTATGAAGTGCTACATAACGGATAGCCACGCGATAGGCGGGTTCGACCCAATGATGAAGGCTGTGGCACGGGCTGTGGCTGACGGGGTGGAATGGATTCAACTGCGTGAAAAACATTGCTCCGCGAAAGAATTGACTCAAGTTGCAAGACGAGTAATCCAGTTGGCAAGGCATGGAGAAACAAAGGTAATTATCAATTCCAGGATTGATGTAGCCCTAGCCTGCGGAGCCGATGGAGTGCATCTTCCCAGCGATTCATTGTCCCCCAACGTGGTACGACGCATTGCCCCGGAAGGATTTCTGATTGGGGTTTCAACGCATTCTTTTGAGGACGCATTCCAGGCCTACAACAACGGCGCTAGTTACGTATTCTTCAGCCCTGTATTTCAGAAACCTGGTTACAGTGCGGCCCAGGGGCTCGCCGCATTGCGACTGGTTTGTGAGTCAGTGCCCATCCCCGTATTGGCGCTGGGTGGCATCACTGCCGCCAACGCTTTGGAGTGTATGGAAGTAGGCGCGGCAGGGGTCGCCGGAATCAGTATGTTTCAAAATAAACGTTGAACGGAATGGACTAGACTAACAGTGCATGACCAGAATCCTTGTCAACGAATGTAAGCAGGAAGTTTCTTCTTTTAACCCGGTGATTGCGGGTATCGAAGATTTTCTTGTGCAGCGTGGTGACGCGTTTGTTGCCTATCATCGTAGCGTCCGCAATGAAGTGGGCGGGGCTTTGGCAGTCTTTAACTCTCGACCATCCATTGAAATTGTGCCCGGCTATAGCGCCCGTGGCATCACATCTAG
>JAYWBH010000412.1:0-14915 GCA_043781815.1 Bryobacterales bacterium
TTTCCGTCTTCCCGCCGCTGCCTCCAAACACATAACCGAAAAAAGAGGCGATGACGATGGGTGCCAAAAAACTCATCAACACAGAGCGTTGGTCAGAAAAAAAGAGTCGCAGGTCACGTCTTATAAGGGCCATCAATGGTGTGATCATGAGTCGCGCAAACTCCTTCCGGTGAGATTCAAAAATACTGTTTCCAGACTTGCCCGTTCATTCGCCAAATGCGTGTAGGGGTGCCCTTCCATTACCAACCATTGCAAAATAGCCGGCGTATCTTCAGAAAGATGGCCAATCCCGATTTTCAAAACGCGACCTTGCGCTTCAGCGGTTTTCACTTGTGGAAGTGCCGTCAACCCCTGCAATAACTGGGCGTCTGGAGGGTCTGCCAGTTCAATTGCCAGCACATTTGTGACAGGAAGCAACTGGTATAGATTGGGGAGTGTATCGTCGGCAATCACCTTGCCGTGATCAATGATAACTAACCGGTCACAAAGCCGTTCGGCTTCTTCCATGTAGTGAGTGGTGTAAATCAGTGTCTTGCCACGACTCTTGAGAACTTCCAGATTGTCGAATATCGCGTTCCGGCTTTGCGGATCAACGCCTACGGTGGGTTCGTCCAACAACAGGATTTGTGGATCATGAAGCAGCGCCGCGGCGAGGTTCAATCGGCGCTTCATACCTCCGCTGAAGGTGCCCACTTTATCCTTTGCACGATCAGCCAGCCCCACCAAATCCAATGCTTCGGCAATGGCACGGGTCAGGGGTGCACCACTCAAATCATAGAGGGCTCCAAAAAACGATAGATTGTCCAGAGCCGACATTTCGTCGTAGAGGGCCAAATCCTGAGGAACCAACCCTATCTTGCGCTTCACTGGATCGGTATCACCAGCAAGAGGACGCCCGTCGATCAGGACTTCCCCTGAAGTTGGGCTTAGAAGACCGGCAATGATGGATACTGTGGTGGTTTTTCCAGCACCGTTAGGACCCAATAATCCGATGGTTTCGCCATCACTGGCACAAAAAGTGACGCCATCAACAGCTTGCAATGCTCCGTAGCTTTTCTTCAGTGAATTGACTTGAAGCATCCCACCCTCATTAGTGACCTTTACTAAAGCCCTAATTTACTACGGAACGTGAGGTAGAAAGTTCAAGATCTTAAAATAAATCAGTTATGGATGATTTGAAAGCCACTTTCAAGGCGGCCTGCGCGTGGATGGGTCCAAACGACTTTGGCTAAGCCAACAAAAAACTTGTGGTTGAAGCGGACCTGAATCCCAGGCCGCAGATCGGAACAATTGTGAGCAGCACGAAAGCCGGTATCACTGACGTCCAGCATCCGAGCGACGGCGTTATTCGATGGAGCAGTTTCTGTCTCAAATGCCAGGGTGACGTCCCCATCACAGTTAAGGCGAGGTTCCCTTCGAAACTCTATAGCGATTGCCTGATGCATCTATTAGCATTCTGTACCGGAACCGCTGCTTACACCATAGGCCGTACGGGTCAATTTGTGGTCAAGGCAACGCCTTAACGTTCGGCGTCAAAGACCTTATTTATTGGCTTTATTATCCCCGTCCGGCACAATCATGCGCAGCACCGCATTGGTAACAGTCAGCAGAATGGAACCAAGGAAAGCCGCTACAAACGAATCCACTTTGAAACCATCTACGAACTGGGCAGAAAGCCTAAGCATGAACGCATTGATCACCAGGGATAAAATTCCTAACGTCAGAAGACGGAACGGGAAAGTGAAAAATTTAATCACGGCGCCCAAGGTACCGTTGACCAAGCCAATGACCATAGCGGCAATCAAGGCCGTAAGAAATCCGCCGTTGACATGAATGCCAGGGACAAAATACGCCACAATCAACAGACTAATGGCGCTGATAAGCCAGCGAAGAAGTAGATTTACCATGTCGTTGCAATGTAGCTCAATTCGCACTGATCTTCAAGTGCGGGTGGCAATGGATGACCTTTCCTTGTGTTCTGCGGACCCTCTATTCATTGACGTAAGTTAATCTTTTGAGGCTTGCGTCGCATGAATTTGGACGTAGTACTTTGATTTGCAATAGACTATAACGTATCTGCAAAGGGGGCAGCAGAGCAGCCGTGGTGTTTGACGCCAACTATTTGAACCGTCTACGGGAACGTGATCCTGATACGGAGCAACATTTTGTGACTCACTTTTCCACAGTGATCTGGTACCGTCTGCGTCGACGGTTGCGATCCAAGGAATTGATGGCCGATATTTGCCAGGAAACGTTTCTGCGGGTGATCCGCTTTGTACGTTCTGGCGGGCAACTGGATAGACCGGAAAGCTTAGGGGCTTATGTGCTTTCGGTGAGCAACAATGTCACTTTGGAATTTTTACGAGGGGATGCCCGGCATCCATTACTGCAGGATGCAGACTCCGACATTATGGATAGAAGGTTAGACATTGAAAGTGGTATGGTAACCGAGGAAAGGAAAAAAGCTGTGGCTCTGGTGCTATCGCAATTGCCAGACAAAGACCGGCAGATTTTGACTATGGTTTTTCTTGAGGAAGCAGACCGCACCGATGTATGCCGAACATTTCACGTTGAACATGAGTATCTTAGAGTACTTTTACACCGCGCCAAACAAAAGTTTCGTACTGCTATGAATGGTGCCAGTATGAAGGCCACTAATTTCTTTACGTTTCTTTCATTTTGAATGAAACGTTAGGACTGCGAAAGACACTTACATATTGGAAACGTTGAAATGGATCATCAGCAGGTAGAAAGTTCCGGAGCCATCGAAAGCTACGTCCTTGGGCTGCTCACCCCCCAACAAATGGATACATTTGAAGTCCATTGTTTTGAATGTTCCGAGTGTTCTAAGCAACTCAATCAAACTGCCATGTTTCTGACAAATGCTCGCGTTGTCCTACGAGAGCAGCTCCCAGTGACCAATCAGTTTGGTGGTGCACCGATAGCGCTTCCGGTACCTGCCGGGACACTGTTTCAGCGTTTCCTACAATCGTTCCGCATTGCCGCCCCAGTGCTTGCTTCTCTGGTATTTCTTGGCCTTTACACACATGAAGCGCTGGTGGTGAACCCTGCCTTACAGCGCGAACTAGATTCACCGGGCAACTATCAATCGGGTGGATATTTTCCGCTTAAAGGTGATACCAGAGGGGACGAAGACACCATTCCGTTTTCCCGCAACAAGAAATTTATCTCACTCTATTTCGACTTCAATCCAGAAAGTCCCGCTGAAGTTTTTATTTGTAGTTTGCGGAAACAAACTGGAGAGAAAGTAAAGTTTGAAGTACCAAGACCACTTCCTGGACGACCAATGTATGTCCACCTGCCAACCCGAGATCTTGACAGTGGTAAGTACTCACTCAGCGTGCAGGAACCGGGCAGCCCCAATGGAAAACCGTTGGCTGAGTATTCGTTTCAACTACAACTAAAATAAAATTACTAAGGACTACTCCAATGGCTGATAAGCAGACCTTTCTTTACCAGGCAGACGCCGTTGCTTTCGGCGGAAAGATTACGCTTCCATTTCATGAAGTGCTGGAAGGGCAGGCCACCTGCGCTCTTTCTATTCATGGTGGATATTCACAAGCGAACGTGGAAAATTATCGCTTCAAGAATTTCTTTTCTTTTGGATCGGCTCGCAGCCAGGCCATCGGAAATTACAGCGAAGAGGATAAAGCCTATTTCTCCATGGCGTCTGTCTGCATTGAAAAGATCAATGTAATGGACATGATCACGTGCGACCGAATTATTTCGCGCGTTTCAGCCATGTATCCGAATCAGGAAAATCCTTCTGAAGTACAGATAACTCCACTGGGCTGTTCCTTTGACAATCTGCGCATTGACGGCAAGCTGATCAATGTTCAGTTGGCGACCAGCTTCTTTAACAACTATCCGACTTTTTCAAGCCTCATCACGGATAGGGGAATGGAAGCGCTATCATCGTTAAGCTTAGGGCAAAACAAAGGGCAGCTCACCAGCTACACCATGGTCAGCAATGATGCAGATTTTGGGTTCAAGGACCACGTCCTGGAAATTCCCCAATTCGGATCTGTTCGATTGGCGCGCTTGTTTTGCTCATACAATGTTCGACGAGTGAGCATGCTTGAGGTGACACTGGGATGTCCAGGGGAAGGGGATGGCAATTTTGGCGGAGCAGCGGGTGGCGGCAACCCCTGGCCATAGCTTTCGTCTTCACTAATCTGTCCAGTTGTCAGTCCAATCCGTCTACGATTTATGAAAAAGCCGACAGCCTCTTTCAGAGAGAAAAACTGGAAGAGGCATCGCTATTGGTGGATCAACAATTGAACAGCCATTCCCTGGTTTCCGGATCGGACCAGGAATGGAAATTTCGGTTACTCAAAGCGGACATCTTGTTAAACAAAAGAATGGCCCCTGAAGCCGAAGTTGTTTTGAACCACACCCCAGAGCCACAGAATGCCTTGATCAGAACGCGCCGATTGATGCATTTGGGATTAGCCCGCCTCAGACAATTTGATATTCCTTCGGCCACCAAATATTTGGATCAAGCCCTTACCGATGCCAAAGCATTAAAGTCTTCAGAATTAGAAACACTCATTGAAATCCGCAAGAGTGCACTGCAAATTACGCTGAATCAAACCGAAGAAGCGGAAGTGACACTCCGTCATGCCATCGCTACGGCGGTAACGTTAGGGGATGATTATTTATTGGCGCAATGTCTGGGCAACATGGGCATTGTGCTACTCAGAAACAATCATTTGGATGAAGCTATTTATTGGCTACAACAGGCATTGGCAAAATTTGAACAGTTGCAACTGGCGGGCAATCGAGTCAAGGCACTAGGAAATTTGGGGGTGTGCTACCAAAGTCTTGGCGATTTTGAAAAAGCCAAAGACCTGCTTCAACAAGCCACTCTAGGCGCTGAAAAGCTGGGCAACATTGCCGAGCAACAATATTGGCAAGGTAACCTGGGGATTGTGCGGGAAGAAGTTGGCGATTACAAAGGTGCAATTACAAATTTCAAAAAGGCTCTGGAACTCACAACGGAAAGTGACAGAAAAGCGCAATGGCTTAATAATATCGCCCTTGCCTATATTGATCTGAAGGATTATGGAACGGCTGAACTATTCAACAATCAGGCAAAGGGATTGGGGAACCCAGATCGCATTCGCTACCATCGCTTCAACGCCGCACGCATTGCCCAAGGTCGAAGGCAGTTCGGCCCAGCCGAAACATTTTATCGGGAAGCGATGAGCATGGCAGGTAACGATAGTGAACTGATTCTGGAAACCGCCTTTCGATTGGCTACTTTATTCATTGATTCTGGCGAGCCCGGCAAAGTTGCCATCGCCTTTAAACAAGCTGAAGAATTAGCAGAAAGGCAACGGACCACCATGCAGGGAGATGAGTACAGAATTTCCTACTTTGCAAAACTTAAGCCCTTGTTTCAAAAGTATATTGACTTTCTCATAGCACAAGGTAAAAAAGAAGAAGCATTGACTGTGGCCGATTCAAGCCGCGCCAGAGCATTGGGTGACAGCTTGACCACGGCAAGCGTTGTACCCAATGCCATGAACATCGCCCGTTCCACGCAGCGCACAATTCTGTATTATTCTCTTGGTGCATCTGCATCTCATCTTTGGGTGATTGAGCCTTCGGGCATGGAAGTTTATTCGCTTCCTCCTGAAGAACAGATTCGTAAATTGGTGGAAGAATATCGCGAATTTGTGGTCACGGCCATGCGTGAACCAGACGATAATTCTTCAGGTGCAAGAGCCAAACTTTTTCAACTATTGCTTGAGCCAGCCCGCAAACAATTGAAGGAGCAAGTGCCCTTATTAGTGGTCGCCGATAGTTTCCTTCATTCCATCAACTTTGAACTCTTGCCTTCATTCAGTGACCATCGTTATTTGATTGAAGATCATGAAGTGGCCGTTTCCCCTTCCCTTCGCACTATGCAAATGAGCAAACGACAATTGCGAAAAGCCCCACGATCTTTGTTGGTGGTAGGGGCTCCAGATCACTACCCTGAAGGCTTCAAAGATCTGGCAAACGCTGCCGCAGAAATCCAAAGTGTGGCCAGCTTCTTTCCAGAAGATCGGGTCACCAAATTGACTGGAGAGGAAGCCAGCCGCACCCGCTACCTTGAAGAGCCGGTTGAAAACTTTTCACACCTCCACTTTGCAATGCACGCCATCGCCAATTCTGCCAGCCCACTCGATTCCGCTTTGATACTTCGCGAAGATCCTCGGGGATACAGGGTAACCGCCAGGGATCTTGCGCGGAGGCCTCTCCATGCCGATCTGGTAACGCTATCGGCTTGCAGCGGCGCAGGTGCCAAAACATTCCCCGGCGAAGGCTTGGTGGGCTTATCACGCGCGTTTCTACAAGCAGGTGCCAAGCAAGTGATCGCCGGGCTTTGGGATGTGCACGACGGCGCGGCAGCGGAGTTGTTCGCAGATTTCTATGCTGGCCTTGAAGGCAATACGGCAAGCCAGTCACTCCGCGCGGCAAAATGCAAGATGATCCAATCCAAGCTCTACCACAAGCCCTATTATTGGGGTCCGTGGCAACTTTATATCAACACGGTGCAATAAGAATCCATGCAACCAACGGCTATGATGCAACGTGTGATTGTCGTAATTGGATTGCCCGGATCAGGCAAGTCCACTTGGCTGAAGGAACATCATTGCCCGACGCTTTCTTCAGACGAAATGCGAAGGCTTCTGCGCGATGACGCAACCGATCAATCCATCCACGGTGTAGTGTTCGGCTTACTGCGAAAATTGCTCACCATGCGCATTCAGTTAGGGGCGCAAGTAACTTACATTGACGCCACTAACCTGACTCGAAAAGATCGCCGAGCCTATATTAAGATAGCCGAGCTGTATGGTTGTCAAGCGGAAGCACTCTTCTTCGATACGCCGATTGAGGTGTGTGTGCAGCGCAATCAAATGCGTAATCGAGTAGTGCCGGAAGAGGTCATCCGCCTTATGGCAGCCAAGCTTCAACCACCTACGAAGGACGAGGGGTTTGTGGTTTCCACAATCGTTGTGCCACCCACCATAGGAGAGCCGGGGCCAACATCGCCAACCCATTGACCACCGCAATTCGTTGTACCGAAACTCCTTGATCTACCAGATATCCGGCAATGGCGCTGGATGCCGCCATGGTCAACACTCCAAAGCTGAATTCAGCGGAGAACACTCGTCCACGGAAGCGATCATCGGTCCACAGTTGCAGTAGCGTTGTGGAATAAACCCAAATCATGGCCAGCCCGGCATGGGCCACCAACACACCCAGGCATGCAGTCAACATGCTGTTGCTAAGCCCTAAGCCCACGTAGCCAGCACACCCCAGCAGCATGCCGATCAACACACATTGCCGCATTCGTGCTTCAGAATTCCCAGCGAATCGCGATACCGCAATGGGACCAAGTATGGCGCCAATTCCGCGGGCACCCATCAGGACACTTTGCCCCAGAATGCCTGCTTTCTCCGCACCGAAAGTTGTTGTGATCAATGGGTACACACGCGCACCAAAAATGGGCAGCAGCACCCAGTTGGAACCTAAAATTCCCAGGCCAGCTTTGCAAAGCATGGTGACAAACAATCTTCCGTCTTGCCGCACGTAGCGCACCCCTTCAGCGATGGGAGTGAAATCGAATAGCGAACGCCAGGTCCAATTGGGATGCTCTGCCATATGCGGTTCCACAAAATCCATGCGCCGAATGAGCATTGCCGATGCGACGAAGGAGACCGCATTCATAACGAACACAGCTTCCCGTCCGAAGGCTGCGGTGAATAGCCCGCCCAATGAAAACCCGATCATGAAGTTGAACGACCAGGTCAGCGAAGACAGCGTGTTGGCTGGCGTCATGTCCCGCTCATTTGTGATGTTGGGGATGACGGCGTGATGGGCAGGTTCGAACAGAGCCCACATCACCGTTTCAAAAAACAACAAAACGTAAATGAACCAAATCAGGCCAGGCGTGCGGACCACCAGCATCAGCAATACAATCACGGCCCGTGCCCAATCGGCGAAGATCATGATTTTCTTACGGCTGATGCGGTCGTTTAAAACTCCCGCCGCAGGGGATGTCAGTACTTGTGGCAGTACTTGCAGAATGAAAGCAAGTGCAATGGATTCGGCCTTACCAGTGAACTGCAGCAGCATGCTGTAGACTGCTAACGAATAAAACCAGTCACCCAATTCGCTAACAATTTGGGCGAACCACAACAGACGAAAATTGCGATTCTCACGCAGAATGCGCTTGTAGTCGCGAAAGGAAAACGCCTCAGACGCCATAGAACATTACACCAACGAATGGAGCCCCATGCGCTGCTTGGTTAGTTCCACCGTTGCCTGAGCAATGGGCATAACGCGCAGGGCCCCTTCTTTCAAAACGGCAGTGATATAGCTGGGATCGGCGGTGATTTCCTGGTAGCGCTGTTGGATGGGCATCAGACCATCAACTACGGCTTCAGCAACAGTTTTCTTCAAGTCCCCATAACGCATGCCTTCAAAGTGAGCCCGCATCTGATCGTCCGGCCATTCCGTAAACGCCTGGTGAATGTTCAGCAGATTTTCAACCCCCGCACCTTTGGATTCAAAGTTGACACCGGGTTGCGAATCGGTAGTAGCGCGCATGATTTTCTTACGAATCACGGCAGGCGGATCAAGCAGTGCCACGGCATGACCTGCGCCTGTGGCCGATTTGCTCATCTTGGTAGTAGGGTCGTCCAAACCCATCACCCGTGCACCAACCAAGGGCAGTTTAGTTTCCGGCAGAACAAATGTTTCGCCATATTGCGAGTTGAAGCGCTGCGCAATATCACGGGTAAGTTCCAGGTGCTGGCGCTGATCATCACCAACAGGAACTATCTTCGCCTGATACAACAAAATATCGGCAGCCATCAGAACGGGATATTGCAGTAAGCCATCGCCAATGGTTTCTTGCGCTTCACTTTTGGCCTTGAACTGGGTCATTCTTTCCAGCCAGCCTAACGGCGTGACGCAAGTAAACATCCAGGCAAGTTCCGCATGGCCGGGCACCGAGGATTGCGCGATGATCGAAGAATGCTTGGGATCAATGCCACAGGCCAGAAACAATGCAGCTAATTGGTGAATGTTAGAGCGCAGCTCTTGCGGGTTCTGATAGACCGTGATGGCGTGCAGATCCACAATGCAGAAGATGCTTTCATAGTCATACTGGATTTTCACCCAGTTTTTCAGAGCACCTAAATAATTGCCGATGTGAAGGTTGCCGGTGGGTTGCACACCGGAAAGAACGCGAACTTTCATGGGTAAACCACAATTGTACCGCGCTGGGCGTTAGGTACCGTTTCAGCGGATGGGATCCTGCGCCTGCCGCACAGCACCTATCATCAATTGACGAGGTAGAAGGCGCGCCATCAATGCATAAAAGCGGTTACGAACTCCGACAATTTCCAGGGTCTTTCCGGCCATCATGGCATTGTAACCTTCGCGCGCCACTTGGGCAGCAGTGGGCACTTTCTTGTTGTGGAACAGCTTCGATGTTTCCAACTTAGCGTTGCCGACGAATGCGCTTTCCGTAGGGCCAGGACAAAGCGCCGTAACTGTAACGCCGGTCCCTTGCAGTTCATTGGCAATGGCTTCGCTGAAGTGCAGCACGTAAGCCTTGGTGGCATAGTAGACCGCCATCAGTGGCCCAGCTTGAAAGGCAGCGGTCGATGCAATATTAAGAATACGTCCATGATTACGGGCAACCATACCAGGGAGGACAAGCTTTGTAAGTGTGGTGACCGCCACAATATTCAGTTGAATCATTTCTAGTTCCCTGGCCAGGGAGGTGTCTTTAAAATGTCCGTACAAACCAAAACCGGCATTGTTCACAAGCACGTCAACCCGAAGTCCCAGATGTTCGACTTTTGTAAAAAGCAGTTCCGCTTCACCTGGTTTTGAAAGGTCGCAAGGGAGTACTGTCACCTGAACTTTTGAAGCAACTCGTAATTCGGCAGCCACCTGCTCTAGCTGTGGCTGACTGCGAGCAGTAAGGATCAGGTTCGATTCTTGCGACGCAAACACCCGCGCTAATTCTAAGCCAATCCCGCTGGATGCCCCTGTAATAAGAACCGTTTCCACCATAGGAGAAGGATAACGCGGGTGCTCAGGGTTTGAGCTATGGTTATAGACATGGATAAAGCCGCGCTCGAGCAACTCGCCGAGTTAAGGTTACAGGATGCTAAGGCTTTGCTAGAGGCCAAACGTTGGGATGGAGCATACTACTTGTTGGGATATTGCATCGAGTGTGCGCTCAAGGCTTGCTTTGCCAAACAATTCCGACAACATGAAGTGCCTGAAAAAGGCTTGGTTAATTCGTTTTATACTCATGATGTTGAACAACTGCTTACGACATCTGGATTGAAGTCCGCGAAGGAACACCGGGAACAAACAGAGGCCAACTTCAAATTTAATTGGAGTTTGGTCACCGAATGGAAAGAAACAAGAAGGTATGAGGTAGGGGTTACGGAAAAAGATGCACAGGATCTTTTCAACGCCGTAACTGACGCTAATTCAGGGATACTGCCATGGTTGAAGACACAGTGGTCAAAGAACAACTTACCGATGCAATGATTGAAGTTGGTGAGTTGCTCACCAAAAAGTTAGACGACATAGGTTTTCCAATTCGAGTCGCATTGTGGCTCTACCTTCCCGATAGGAATCAATGGCGACTTTATTTCGAGTCGCCAAATATCCCCATCACGGGCCCGCGCAAGGTTTATGAACAGATTGAAAAAGCTCGCAACTTGCTCGGCGAACAAGGCGAAACCGTTCCTCTTTCCATGATTAGCTTGCTAAACGAACATGAAGAACTCTTTCAAATGTTGAAGTCTGGCGCGCGCACGGACAAAACCACAACAAGATTTCGTTTCTCCAGAAACGTTATCAATGGACACTACATTGATGACGCCCTGATCTATAGAAACGCTGCCTGACAAATCAAGCCGATTCCCGCAACTACATGCGCGACAATGGAAAGGTGCGTATTGAAAAAATGGTTTACGGCGGAACTGGCCTATCTAGAAACGAAGGCAAGGTAGTGATGACGCCGTTTGTGCTGCCCGGCGAAGACATTGCCATCCGCGTTGTCAAAGAAAAGAAAGAATTCGACGAAGGCGGTATTGAAAGTATTGTCGAACGGTCCAAGGATCGAATTGATCCCAAGTGCCAGTACTTCACCCATTGCGGCGGCTGCAATTATCAGCACACTTTTTATGACAATCAGGTAGAGATCAAAAAGACCGTACTGCGGGAAGTGTTGGAACGCGTAGGCCGTGTCACTGCCCCTGCCGAAATTCCGGCCATTGTTGGTGAACCCTGGGAATATCGTAATCGAGCTCAGTTCCACATCGAAAACGGTCGTATCGGCTATCGCAAAGCAGGATCGCATTCCGTAGTGGATGTGGAAGAATGCCCCATTGTTTCGCCAAAGATCAACGAAGCTCTGTGCGCATTGCGCGGCATTGTGAAAGATCGCCGCTTTCCACGATTCCTGGAATCACTGGAATTGTTCACCAATGAAAGCGAAGTGCAAGTGAACGTCATGCAGACCCATGGAGCACTGCACGTCGCCAGGCCCTTCTTTGATTGGGTTGAAAAGGAAATCAGCGGGGCCATCTCAGGTCCGCTGGAATACCATGCCATGGGCGAAAAGTTTCGGGTCAGTCACCGCTCCTTTTTCCAAATCAACCGATTCTTACTTCCTCAATTGGTAGACGCGGCAATTGGTAAGGCCGAAGGAACATTGGCTTTCGATCTCTACGCCGGGGTGGGTTTATTCACCATTCCTTTGTCCCGACGATTCAAAAAAGTAACTGCCGTGGAAATGAGCCGTAGCGGACATGCCGACCTGGAAGCGAACATGGCCACCGCCCATCGCAAAGTGGACACCATCCGAAATCAGACAGAAATGTTTTTGGAAAGTGCTGATAAAACTCCCGATTTCATTCTGGTCGATCCCCCGCGTGCGGGCTTAGGTAAGCCAGTTACGAAAGAGTTGCTACGCATTGGTGCCAAGCACGTGACCATTATTTCTTGCGATCCGCCCACCTTGGCTCGTGACTTGCAAGCGCTGACAGCAGGTGGTTATGCCATTGACGAAATGATCCTGGTGGATCTATTCCCCCAGACCTATCACATGGAAACCATTACCAGACTGGTTAAGCAGTAGAGTTAAGCAAGCAGTTCGATATCCCCCGCCCCCAAGGCCCGCATTCGAACATCGCAAGTTAAAAACGTTGCTTGATGGTGACGAGCCACAGCCAAAAGGTATGCGTCTGTCACCTGCTTCGTTCCCAGCAGTTGACTAAACAGGTCGCGCACTGGCTTGCCGAGTGGAGCAGGCTGATCTTCAAGATAGACATGATTAGGGTCTGCCGTCATCGCCGCAAGCATGTCCTGAGCTTCTGCAGGACGCTTCGATACTAAAACAATGGTGGGATTGGAAGACAATCGAATGAAACCTAATTGGGTCTGCACGCAGGTTGCCCACTTTTGTTCGCCTGTTCCCAACCGCCTGACTGCTTTTGCGTGAAACGGGTGGTTGGTCCAGGCGAGTGCCATCAAAACATTCACGTCCAAAAAAAGGAGTCTATCCTTCTTCATCGATCATTTCCTGAATTCGGGACATCGATATAAGTGGCGTATTGGGAGGAATTTCAAAAACAGGAAATCTTCTTGCAGCACGGCCATTGGTAGGCTTTGATGGCGTCAGGGCCTGGCGTGCCAGATCAGAAAGCACTTTACCCAGACGTTCTCCTGATACCTGCGAAAGGTGAAGAACGGTCTCATAGATATCGTCATCCAGAGTCACAGTGGTCCGCATCACTACATCGTGACACGGTGATACAGTGATGTCAAACTAGTTCAAGCTGAAAAAACCAGCCCAGGTTATCGCCGAATACGTCAGTCCGGCACTTGAAGTATTGGCCGCGTTCACCGTCGCGATCATGGTCAAAACCCCATCCCGTGGGCGATCCAATGCCAAACCGGCCTTCGCCGCCCCGCTCTCTAAATCACCGCTGATCGGGACAACCGTCGCTCCCGAAAGTCTGGTCATCTTCAGCAACCTGGATGCAAGGTCGTACTGGAAAGTGAACGCAGTGGATTTGTCATCGTCCCACGACCAGGATTTCGCAATGAATGGCGAAGTAGGATCGTCAATCGAATCGGAATCATAGCTGCGCACGCCCCAGAAGCTGGCACTCTTGTCCACCCACTTCCAATACGGCGCATCGGCAGAAAAGGCCCGCTTATCACTTTTCGGCTTGCGAAAACGCTGCAACACCGTTTCCAAAAAATCGCGATCTGGAGAAATCACAAAAAGATCTGGCTTCAGCATGACAATCCAAGCTCGATAGTTTGGAATTCCGGCAATCTGCTGATGCGGCAGATACGTGACGATCCACGACGCTTGACCGGCAACACTTTCACGCGGATAGGCGGCCAGCGCCAGCGTAACCACGTCGTTCACAGGCTGATCGTATTGAATAAATGTGCAGCTATCGGAAAGCCCATTACCCAATGGAAACAGCCCCTGGGCGGTCACCGGAGGCAATCGGAAGCGTCGTGCAGCAGTTGCGGCGTAAATCATTTTCTTGTTCAGCAAAGTATTTGCGGTGAAAAGAAAATTAGGAATTTGCGCGAAGTGTTGCCACTGAAAATCAGCCGCAGGGTCGTTTGAATTTGTCCCGCCCAGCGCCTGCTGAATTGTTTGTTGGTAATTGGCCACCACCAACGTTTCAGTATCGAGCGGAAGCCAATCCAGAACCGGGTCAATGGGCAACGCGCCCTCTTGGGCCAATGCCATCGCTGCGAAAAGAAGAAAACAAATTACCCGCATAAGGACCTCCGGTTTCTTCTCATTCTACGCTAGGGAAGAACGGCCCAAAGTAGAGTCGGTTTAAACAGCGGCCTTCAGCACTTCCTTAAGGCGCTTGGCAACAATTTCCGCCTCGCCCGCTTGCAGCATCCAGAAGTTCATAAACAGACTGTCCGTGGACCCTGGAGTGGTCTCAATGGACGGCTCACCATCGCGCAATTTCTTAACAACATCGGCATACGATGCTTTGATCTTTGTTTGATCCCAACGGACATGCAAGTGGGGAACATGGTTGGCGATTTCCGGTACAAAAACTTCCGTTGTCACGCTGGGGAAGCTCTTTGCGACAGTGGCAACAATGTTCATCCGCCGTTCCCATTCTTTCCATTCCGCAGCATGATCGCGCTTCAGGTAAGATTCCACCGCAGCCAGCATACCTACTAACTCTTCCTTGTTGACCTTGTTGCCACGACCAACCGTATCGCCATTGGGGGAAGTATTCATGCGCGCTGCATGAATTAAATCTCGACGACCCAGAAGCAGCCCCGCGCTTTGCGGACCACGAATCCCCTTGCCACCAGAAAAAGTTACTAAGTCAAAACCCATCTTGGTCCACTTGAACAAATTTTCCATGGGCAAAGAATCCGCCGCTGCATCATTGAACGTGGGGATGCCGTGCTTCTTACCCAAGCTGACAAACTCTTCATCCTTAATCTTGCCTTCGTTATTGTTGGCGTTGAAGAACAGCATCATGGCCGTGCGTTTGCTTACTGCACGTTCCAATTCGGCAGCCGTTTCCACTTCCACCATGTTCACACCACAATTGCGAACCGCATGATCATAGCCATAACGATGCGATTTCTGAATAATCACTTCCGTCTTCAAACCAGTCATATCCGTTGGAATGCGGCGGATGGCGTCAGCATCGCTACCCGCAACACATGCCGCCGTGCCCGCTGTCAACGCAGCCGCAGCACCATGTCACGGCAAAATGATAATGTCCTAATTGAGCAAAGTAGAAATGTCCTATTGACGGGGTTGACTCTAGGAGTTGCCAAACGAAGGACAACTACTG
>JAYWBH010000413.1:0-14873 GCA_043781815.1 Bryobacterales bacterium
CTTGAAGCCATTGGCCAGAGTAAGTGGATTGGCCGCCGTGTTGGCTACGCTGAAGCTCTTCGACAGCGGTGCTTGCTGGGACATCTGCTGGGCGATGGATTGATACACCGAGGTGTTGTAATAGACGCCGTAGCCAGCGCGAACCACTAATGACGATGCAGGCAGAGGTCGCCAGGAGATGGCGATGCGCGGTTGCAGGGCATGTCTTACGGGGTGGATTAGAGAATCAGGATAGTGTTGACCAGTAAGTGGGCCGGTTGGGTTGGTGGCAACTACTGGAGCTTGTCCGGTGAAGCCGGGGGCGAGGTCAAGGTTGACCAGACGCCCGTACTTTTCCGTGATCGGCGAACCGTATTCCCAGCGCAGGCCAGCGTTCAAAGTGAAGCCGGGGCCAATGCGCCAATCGTCAGTGAAATAGGCATCGGCAAGGTTGGATCGGAAATATTTATCGGCATTGCCGAAGGCGATGGAACTGGTGTTAGGGATGCCGAGTAAGAAAGAAGCCAAGCCGTCGTTGAAGGTGAACGTGCCGCGGGGATTTTCCTGGGAGATCACGTTGGATTGTTGCTTCTTGAAGTCGGATCCGAAAGTAACATTGTGGCGATTGTGGTTCCAGTAACTTTCCGCGGAGAGACCGTTGGTTTGGTTGTGATTCACGGAGGCAATACCGTCACCTAAACTGGCGATGCCATTGGAAAAGCTCAACTGCGGAGGGCCCCAATTTAATGGGTCCTGATTGTTGCCGGTGATGCCAGCAAGGCCGGATATGTTTTCACGATTGGCGAAGAAGGGTTTGTTATTGATGGAAAGCTTGCTGAACTGGGCTCCCAGGGTGACAAAGAAGCGGGTGGTGTAGCTATGACGCCAACTAACTCCGGTGTTGATACCGCTAACGTCGGTTGTGTTGAGGAATCCGAACACGTTGCCGTTATCGGAACGGGTGCTTTGCAAGGCAAACGTTCCTGACAGTTGATTTTTGCGACCGATGCTTTTGTTGGCGCGGGTATCGAGGCTGTCCTGATGGGTTGCGGCAAGCACTGGAATCTGAAAATTGTAGCGGTTGCTACCTGTGAAATTAGGTAAAGGATAAAGCTTCAATAACGCTTGGGCCTGTGGGCTGATGCGGTTCTGCGGAACTACATTGTTAGGGAACGAAATGCCCGTTATGGGGTCAACTGCGGGAAAAATGCCAAGCCGTTCTGATGCGGTGGGCATGAGCGCAGATTGGGTGACGGCACTGCGTTGGCGCATCCACTGGTAATTGACTGTGAAGGTTGGACCGTTCTTTAGTAAGTGGGGGATCTTGATGGGTCCGCCAAAGGAGAACAGGCCAGTGACGCGGCTATAGGCGGGCTTGGGAGTATCCTGGCCAGTAAGTGAGTAAGTGCGCGCGTCAAAGGCGGAGTTACCCAGAATCAATCCCAAATTGCCGTTGTAAAGGGATCGCGCACCTTTGCGGAAGTTACCGAAGGCGGGAATTTGGGAGAAGGGCGAACTGGCCCCATTGTTGCGAGTGCCGTTGATCAGGAAGCCATCGGCGGCACGTTGGCTGAGTTCGGCAGCGTCCTGATCGGAAGCGGGTTTGGTGTCGCTGGGTGGGGGAGTGCCTTGCGCGTTGAGGTCGGCCTTTTGAAACGCACCGGCAGTATTTTGAGCTATGGGGGCGGGGAGTTTGCCTTTCTTCTTGGTCTGGATGGGAGCTGCCTGGGCGATGGCGACTGGTGCTGGAGGAGGGGCGGCAGCTTTCATTTCGGCAATGGGCAGAAGTTTCATTTCCCAAACTTTGGAATCGGCAGTGGGGAGGTCCTGCTTGATGGGAGAAAAGCAGAGCATGTCCACTTGGATGGCGAAGGTGCCGTCGGTGAGTCCGGTTATTAGGTAGGATCCTTGCGGATCGGTGGTGGCGGTTAGCTGCTTGCCGTTTTGAGTGGTGGTGACGGTGGCCCCGGGGATGGGCAAGCTGCCGAACATCACTTGGCCGCGATGGTCAGCAGCGGTGAGGGTGGCGATGGCCAATACGGATAGCAGAATATTTTTCATTGGGCGCAATACTATATACGTTGTTTGGGTGGGTTTGTTCCTAATTTGCGGAAGGCTTTTCCACGCTATCGATGACAATCATATCAACTGGAGCTTTCGCCGATTCCAGTTTGAGGCCGAGTTGTTCCTGGAGGGCGGTGAAAATGGAAGGTGCTGTATCGTTGGGTGCCGGTTCCTTAAGACTTGCTTGCCCACTTAGGTCTGACGATTCCAGCTTGACGTTGTACTTACCTGGAAGGCCGGTGCGGTCAACTACTAAGCGCCCCACAACGTTGGCTAAATAGAACCCCAGCTCTGGCATGGTCATCTTCGTGCTTTCCATCTTGCCCCCTCCACTGCGCATCTGGTATTCGGAAGCCTCATCGGAGAGAGCCAGTTTGGAACCGTTTTTTGCCAGAATCAGAGCGTACACGGGCATGACTTTCCTTTCGATACGGACAACAAGTTTGAAGCGCTCGGCCAGGAGATTACGCATCCGCTCGCGGTTCTGTTCTATGAATTGGCCTCGCTGCGGGTCGTTCAACTTCAGTGGGTCTTTGGCTTCCTGGGGATCTGGTTGTGCTTGGATGTCGAACTTTTCATCAGTGATCCAACCGGGTCCACCTGTAATTTGAAAAGCGCGAACGTCATAGGCGAAGGCGATAAGGAACTTGAGATTAAAATTCGTGATGGAAAGTCCGCCCCCAGGACCAGTCGCCCAGCGAGTTCCCATTCCGTTGGGGTTGGAGGGCTTGATTGACGCGACGGCAAAGGTAAGTGGCTTTGAGCCGCTAGGCTGCGTTTGAGCCCGTACTTCCGGCATGTTCAAGATCCCGATAATCACAGGCGTAGCAATTGCGGCGATCCCGGCGACGGCCAACAGCAGCTTCTTCGTGAGGTTTACGTTACGCGACACGCGATGAGACATGATTTCTTCAATCCTCATTTTGAGATCTGCGCCAGTTACTCCGGACATACACGCGACAGGTGATTCCAGATAGAATTTACATACGTTGAGAATTCCTTGGGCGTAGATTTGCGGTTCGTTGCTTAGACGCAGGACTTCTTCGTCGCAGGCGCGTTCCCGTTCTTCGATCAGCTTTTTGCCGATCCACCAGACCAGCGGGTGAAACCAGAAGATTGCTTCGACAGCCATGTGAATTGCGGCAGTCAAGTTATCGCGACGGCGGACATGACACAGCTCATGGTCGATGACGGCTTGCAGTTGAGCAGGGTTCAAGTGATCGATGATGCCGTTGGGTAGCAGTAATGTTGGGTTTAGAACGCCGAAGATTCCAGGTTCCATGTTGCTGGAACAGGAGATAGCTTTGATGGGTAAATTCAGTTGGAGCGGAGTTGCAGCCTGGACTGCCCGCTGGACTTTTTGCCAACTTCGGAACCAGGAGCAAGCGACGGTCAGAAAGCCGCAAAGCCACATTGCCAAAAGGATTTCAGGGAGATAGTTCGGTGTGGGCGGCAAGGGGTTGGTGGCTATTGGAGTTAATGATTGAGTGATTTCCTCTACCACTAATGAAACTTGCGTCGGTGGAATCACCGGCACCTTACTGCCTGCGGTTACTAGCAAAGAAAAAGAAATCAGAAATTTGAGTGAAGCGCTTAGCCAAAGCCCGTAACGGACTGGGGCTCGGTTGCTTCGAAAGGCATAGGTCAACAACCACACTACGCCAACAAATACAGTGGATTCCCAAAGGTGATTGATCACTTAGCTGTCTCCTTCCTGGCCAGTTTTTTAAGAGTCGCTTCGGCTTCCTTCACATCATCCATGGTGAGTTTGCCAGATTCAATAAGGTGCGCCATTACGGGCTTGGTACGACCACCGAATAGGCCCAGAAGGTCGTCAATCAAGCGGCTTTGGGCGTCGCTGCGGGAAATGGCTGCTTCGAAAATATTGGCGTTACTGATTCGTTTGACGCAGCGGAGCGCGCCTTTGCCTTCCAGGCGATACACCGTGGTCTGCACTGTTGTGTAGGCGGGACGGCCCATCGCAGGAAACGCTTCCTGGATTTCACGGACGGAGCAGTGGCCTTTGTTCCAAAAGGTATCCATGATCTGCAATTCCAGTTTGGTTAGTTTTGGTGGGGCCATGTGATTCAACTATGATGCAAAGCAAGTCTACTATGCTTATAGTTGGATAGCAAGTAAAATATTGCAACTCAGTCTGGCGATGGTTTTTCAATGCTATCGACAATGATCATGGGCACCGGCCCTTTTTGCGATTCCAGTTTCAGCCCCAACTGTTCTTGTAGTGCAGAAAAAATGCTTGGGCCTGCGGTTTCCGATGAAGCAGGTGCGGGCGGTGGTCCGCCTACTCCGAATGATCCGAACCCGGATTGCGTTTCGTCGGGGGTCCAATTAAGTTCAATATCGTACTTACCTTTCAGTTCGGTCTTGTCGATCACTTGTCGACCCAAAAGATTCGACAAGTTCGTGACAAATACGCCCATGTCCATCTGCTTACCGGTGAATTGTCCACGGCCCATCCGAATCATTGGCTTACTTTCGGTGCCTTCTGCCTCTTTCATTTTTATCCCATTCTTACTTGTGACCAGGGCATAGATAGGCAATTCCTTATTTTCCCGGTGGATCTTCAGCTTGAATCGATCTTCCAACATTGCCTGGATCATGGGTTTTAGTAGATCGGGGGTTATCTTTTCCACGCCGTCTGCTTTGGCATTGATATCGAATCGGTCTGTGCCTATCCAACCAGGGCCACCGGTGATTTGGAATGTCCGCACGCCGTAGGCTACTTCTATGAGGAATTTAGCGTTCACGTTATTGCAAACCAGACGCCCGCCTGGGGCCATTTGGACGCGAACTTGATGCGAAGTAGGATCCGCAGGCTTGATGGATGCCACCTCAAATGTTATGGGCGTGGCAGGCGCTTGCGCATTGACCAGCCCGGCAGCAGCGGTGGCTATGGCCGCACGTCGCGATAGACGAAGAGTGTTTTCCTGCATAGAACTATAGAATACTGTCAGGCGGAAAAAAGTTCCCAACTAATTCGGTTTAGCGGTCACCTGCATCCGATCCACATTTCCGGCGGCGTCGGTTGCTGTAAGTAGAAACGTCGTCGGCTGGGTGATGGGAACGGGAACGCAGAGAGGATGTTCTGTTGGTTCCACTGGAGCTAGAGCAGGGGAGAGCGTCAACGATACAGCCCCTTTGGTTTGATAGCAGAGGTTCACCGACAGACCGGCTTTGGCTGGCATAACATCAAAACTTCGGATCAGTTGAACGGCGTGTGGTGCGGCCACCACACGCACCGGAAACGGTTGCTGCACTTCCTGCCCATCGGTCCCTTTGGCGATCAACAAGTAAGTGGTGTTCTGTTTGGGGGAAACGGCGAAGCAGCGATTACGGGAGAGTCCCAGTTCCACTTCAGGCGGTTCCATTCGCACCGATTGCGCATCCTCCACGCCATAACAAATCGTCAATGGTTGGCCCTTGACTACTTGTGTATTGGCGCCGTAAAACTGTAGGATTCTGGCTCGCTGCTGTGGTTGTTGCTTGGCATGGTCGGAAGGAGGGGCAGAGCCGCAGGCGACTAACAGTACAAGCAGGATCGGCTGCAGTTTGGTGAAACTTTTCATATCCTTTTTGATACTCTCATAACTGAAGCGAGGACGGTTGCTGAAAGACAATGAAATCCATTTATGGCTGCGAGAAGTGGATCAAGACTGTGCTGAGAATGACGGGATTGGGGAAGGAATCCTTTCGCCCGAGGAATTAGATCGTGCGGCAAGGTACCGCTTTCCACGCGATCGACGGCTGTTCCGTTTCGCTCATACTTTTCTTCGACAGACACTGGCCAGTTACTTGAACCGAGCTCCACACGACTTACAGTTCAGCATTGGAAGTCATGGCAGGCCGGAACTGATTGGTGAGGAACTGCGGTTTAATCTGACTCATACAGAAGGGCTGGTGGGCTGCGTTGTTACTCACTCTGCCGATTGTGGAGTGGATGCAGAGGCGCTGGACCGTCGGGCAGATCAACAACTTTTATCGGCAAGAGTATTTACGGCTAAAGAACAGGAAGCGTTTCAGAATGCTGCGGAGGACGAACGGTCTTTACTGTTCTTTAAAACGTGGACGCTGAAGGAAGCGTACATTAAAGCTCGTGGGCTGGGGTTGGCGTTACCCTTGCGGGAAATCTCGTTTGATTTATCGGGGGTGGCGCCCACGGGATTGTTTGGCGCTGCAGTGGGCGACGTGGCCGAGCAGTGGCGATATTGGAGCGGGATGGCAAGTGACGGGCATGTTTACGGCGTAGCAGTGCGTTCGCCGCAAGCTGTGCTGTTACTCCGTTGAACCAGATTTGGGTAGTGGCCTAGTTTGAACTTCTGGCATCTCAATAGTTTGGGCTTGCCTATAGAAATTTGGTTTGGTATGTTAAGTCAGGTAAGATCTATGCCAGCCATCTCTTCACACGCCGTCGCAAACGCTTTCCTTGCGCTAGCTAAGAGAAACAGCAAGCCTCTGACTAACATGCAAGTGCAAAAGCTGGTTTTTTTAGCGCAAGGGTATTCCTTGGGCGTACTTGACCGAGAAATTTATTATCATAATACTCATGCTTGGCAATGGGGACCCGTTATCCCAAATCTTTATAAGTCGCTTCAGCATTATGGGTCCGGGAATGTTACAGAGCCCCTTCCGACAGATGACGAATTGATTGAAGGCTCCGACGAGTTTGGGATTGTGGAAGGCGTGTGGGGAGCCTATGGGGAATATACTGGAGCACAATTGTCCACGTTAACACATAAGCCCGGAAGCCCTTGGTCTAAGCAATGGAACCTTAAGGAGTTTGGCATAATCCCGCTTGATGAAATCAAGAGCTATTACGTCAACTTGCTTAGGTCTTGAATATTAACTCCATCAAAGAAAGTGTAAGAAAAGCTGCTTCTCGCGACGAGCCCATAGAAGCCGACGAGTTAGAGCCAAATCTCTCACTTACTCTTAGCGAACATAAAGATTTATATGAGATCGATTCTTTAAGACAAGCGTTAAAAGAAGCAGTCGATACCCACAAGCTACGCCTTCAATACACTAGCAGGATATTCGGCATGGTATGTGGATGGCTGCTAGGCGTTATTGTCTGTATTCTATTAACAGGCTTTCGTGTATGGTCTTTTCAGCTATCCGATTCTGTTCTGATCGCATTCATCACTTCGACTACAGTTAACGTCGTAGGCCTGTTTTTTGTTGTAGCTAAATGGATGTACACAAATTCTTTCCATAAAGAACCAGATTTTTCTATCGCAAAACCAAAGTCGAAAGCAGTGCCCAAAAATAAAACAACTTCAGTAAACTGATCCACTACCCAGATTTGCCGCCAAGGGCATCCTGCAAAAACTTGGCGATGGAGACGGTCAACGCCCGCGGATGTTCCGCTTTGACGCTGGCCAATGCCTGTTCCCGCACCAGCCTTTGTTTGCCAACTCGACATACATGAAAGAAGCGCGGCTGGCTGCGCAACGCAAATTCGGGAAGCATGGAATAGCCGAATCCTGAATCTACCAATCGCTTGATGGCTTCTGTATCCTGGGCCTGCATGATGACGTTTGGGGAGATGCCCAATTCCTTAAAAAAGCCGTCGATCTTACGCCGCATGTTACTGTGTTCGGGATAGAGAAGGAACGGAACCTTCTCCAGATCGGCGGGTTCAATATTTCCTACATGCCATCCACGAACTCGTTCCAGGGAAGGCTTCAGCACCAGTAACTCCTCTTCGAACAAGGGGACTAATTGGAGTAACTCATTTTCTACTGGAAGGGAGAGGAGAGCCAGGTCAAAACGTCGACTCAGAAGCCCGGCCACCATTTCTTCAGTGGCAGAAACGGTGACTTTGATTTCTGCTTCAGGAAAGCGTTTACGCAACAAACGCAAGGGACGTCCCAGACGATGAATGAGGGTGGTGGGTCCGGTGGCGAAGTGGAAGGGCCGCGTATCGCCTGCGGGATTGGTGTTGAACTCCTGTTCAATCAATCGCATTTGCCGCATGACGCCGGTGGCCAGTTCAGCCAGACGCATGGCTGCCGGGGTGGGGGCAAGTCGCTTGCCAGAGCGCATGAACAGTTCGGTTTGTAAGCCTGCGGCCAGGCTTTGCATTTGCAGGCTGACGGCGCCGGTGGAAAGACCCATTTTCACCGCAGCTTTGGTGACACTGCCGCACTCTACTACCGCGAGGAACATTTCAAGTTGACGTATATCCACAAGGTATCCGAAGTTTGATTATCCTTTAGTTTTTCTAAACTGTCCAATGATGATTGAAGCTGCGTGCTTTGTGAGGCGCCGATATACTATCAGGAAGACACACTTATGCGATTTCTTGGATTATTGGGAATACTGCTGGCGGCAATGCCGGTTTGCGCAGAAACTGCGGCGAGTCAGTTATGGGATGAACTGAAGTCGAAGCGGGAAGATCTGGTAAGTCTGCATCAGGAATTCGATGTTTCACAAACATTCCAAAGGCGAGGCACGAGCCAATCTATGCAGCGGCAGCTTGTGCTGGACATGGCGCAGGGGCAATGGCGCGAAGGGTCAATCAGCGGATCTGGCAATCACGTTAAGATTTTTGATGGTAAGGACCTTTTCCGAATGGAGGAAGGTGGCAACGAATTTGTGCGGACTAAGCGCAAGGCGAAGGATGAAGCTCCTGTTCCTTTGCCATATAGTTTGATGGATGTGGAGTGGTCGAAGATGATTGAAGTGGAGCGTCGACCTTGTGGAGTTCCTGGTAGCAATCATCAATGCGTAATTCTGGAAGCGCCGCTGAAGCGGTGGAGACGCACCAATACCGCCACCAACTTTACTTCTTTACTGGAAGGCACGGGGCGGGTGTTGCTGGACACGGAAACCGGGTTGATGTTGTCACTCAGCTTGGCACAGGTGATACAAACTTCGGGCAGCAGCTACCAATCGAACATTAATTATGCGTTGAAGCGGATGAATTACGGCAAGCCTGCGAATGCGGGTCTGTTTGCGCTAGGAGCGGAAGTTACAAGTGAAGTGAAGGAGTTGAGCAAATGGAACTCGGCAAAGCTCAAAAAGCAGTTTGCGGGCAAGGCGGCGCCTGAGTTCACACTAACGGATTTGCAGGGAAAACAGATCACGTTGGCCGATCTTAAGGGCAAGACTGTATTGTTGGATTTCTGGACTACCTGGTGCCCACCCTGTCGTGCGGATGGTCCGGCGCTGGATAAGTTACACAGCAAGTATGGCGGGAAAGAACTGGTGATTGTCGGCGTTTCTGTTAGCGAAGAGCGTCAGCTGGTGGAAAAGTTTTTGAAAGACCATCCACACAATTTCCCTATTGTGTTGACGACGGAAAACGAAATGCCACGGCCATTACAGATCGGCTTGTTTCCTACTTATATTGTGATTGATAGTAAGGGCGTGCTGACGTCGGCGGTGGAGGGTGACCAGGGATTCGGGGAACTTCGGAAGCTGTTGAAGAAGGCTGGATTGGAAGTGGATTAAGTGCTTTTTTGATTTAAGAAGCAAGTGGGAATGACGCCAAAAGGGGACACGCTGGGCCGGCCACTCGCTTAGGGCGATTGTGGAGTTTTGGGGTGGATTTGGTGGCTTGGGCCAGACCGGCATGTCCCCGTTCGGCTTGCATTTTTCGGGTTCCATTTGGCTCGCATTTTCCTGGTTATGACTATTCCAGCTCGCAGACTTCAGTTGCTTTTTCTGCGGTGTGTAAAACCAGGTCTCGTAAGCCGAACGAGAGGAATCGGGTATCGGTTCCTGATCGGATTCCGGGAGTCTGTCCTACTAACTGAATTACATTTTCACCGGCTTGCAGAGGGACACTGAAATCGAGCGTGGGCTTGGCATCCCAGGTGGAAACTCGTTTTCCATTGACCAAAATATTGACTTTCTGCGGCCAGATCATGGATAGGAAAGTACCTTGCCACTGCAGAATCAAATCCTGATTTGTTACGACACGAAGAGTTGGGCTACCTTCTGACCATCGCCACCAACCGCTGGCACTTGTTTCCCGCGCGTGCCAGCCAGTGAGGAACGAAGCTTTGCATTCTAATGCATCTGCGCCCGGCTCGAATTTTGTAACTTGCCGTATAAAGAAGCCATTTCCGCCGTTGATGTTGCCGATCATTTCTGTACTGCCGGTGGGTCTAATACTAACTAACAGGATGGAACGAAGTGCAGGATATTTCTTAAGGGAGGGCCGCAGTTGCCATTCGGGATCGTCGCGGTGGTCGACTATGAAAATGGATGCAGGTGCTTTCTTGTTCGCCAGCATGGCCATGGCTCCTTCCACTTCGCCCTCTAAAAATCCACCGGATGTGGGGCACGCAAACAGTTGGTTATGAGATACAAGCTGGGCTGCTGCGGCGTCGAAAGTGCAATTGGACCCCAGAATTCGTAAAGGTTTCTTGTCATTGGCTAACCGAACGAGACGATCCATGTCGAATTGATTTCTGGTGGCCAAGTGGAATATGGGGAAGGAAAAAAAGAATACCGTTACTATGATTGCGGAGGCTGCTGCCAGAGACCACTGGGCGAAGGTAGAAGTTTTAAGATAGTCCTTGATTGTATTTAGTAAGTTGGCTTCGCCAAAACCACTGAGCAATAACAATGCTGGAAGTAGAAAGTGGGAATGACGGGTGACGCCAAAGGGCATTTTCCCAAAAAGGCTGAGGAAGAAGCTGGCTATCAGCATCCACAGGCAATACCAACCGATGATTCGTTGCCAAAGCGGGTTGGAACGCTTGAGGCTTTTCAAACCCAAAAGAACCAGGACCACTAGAAGAAAGCCAATCCATCGAGTGAGGGAAAGACCTGTTTTTTCAGGCCAAACCGGTGTGGTGCTGAAGCCGGCGAAGTATACCCACTTCATGACGATAGCTTGCAGATATTGGAGGGGTGAACCAGTCCAATGAATGACGTCGAATGCAGCCCAGGGGGGAACGCCCTGATTATTGCGTAACCTATCGGAAAGATAGTAGATGAATATCCAGCCAAATGCGGCTGCACCTGCCAGTGAGAGGGTGCTGCCTGCGATCCAACTGCGGTAGGAGATTTGCTGGAACGCATGGGGTTTGCGCAGATCAGGGTAGGCAACCATCAAAATGGCCAGGAAGCTGGCGGCGATAGAAATGGTCATCTGATAACTGAAGGCAACGGCGATGCTTCCCCAAACAGCGAGAATGCCGATGAGCAATGGAAGTCGGCGAGGGTCAAGGTTGGGGCGGCCTTGGGTCATCCAGTAAAGAAGCACGGCGGTGAGGGCGACACCTAGGCAGGCGGCAGAATAGGGATAGCCTTGTTGGGATTCCACCATTGCCCGCAAGCTGCAAAGGCCTAAAATGGCGGAAAACATTCCGGCAAAGGGTGAAACTTTTCCATCGGCACTCAATTTCGATAACAACCAAACGGTGAGGAATGCAGCGATAGTTCCGGCAATGGCGCTGGGCAGTCGTAGGGCATAAAGAGCATTTCGCCAAGTGCCAGCAATACTCCACAAGGGATAGCCCAATACAAACTGGCCTGGGCCATAGGTCCAATAGGAAGCCACGCGATGACCGGCGTTGACTGCGTCGGATGCGAACAGGCCTTGAACGAGAAAGCCGGAATCGTCGCAATGGGTCATGCGGTCGGCGAGGGTGAAGAATCGGAAGAAAGTGGCGGCGATGGCAGCCAAGGCCACAATGACAACGCTGACCCACTGCTGTTGGCGGTAAGAACGCTGGGTCAGGGGAGTTGCACCAGGTGTCGGCGATCCCTGAGGGAGCTTCGGTAAAATGTCCATGTTTTGGATCGAAGCCTCATCGTAACGCAAATATAGTGGGGAATTTTGTATTGGATGTTGGTTTGTGGACGAATAGGTGGTTAGGGTGATATGAAAATACTATTGAGTGTGCTGATTGGCTTCCTATTCCTGCAAACTGTTGCGGTTGGTGCTTTGGTGAAGGAACCTACGCTTCCATTTTATTTCTTTGAAGAGCAGGTGGCGAAACAGGAAATCCGTTATGTGGGGCATACCCCGAAATTGTCGGCATCGTTTAGCAGACAAGGGGTGCAATACGGCAAACAGGGCAAAACGCTGACCATGGAGTTCAAGAAAACGAAATCGGATTTCCAGTTGAGTGCGGAAGAGCCACTGCCTGGAAAGGCGAACTTTCTTTTTGGGCAGAATCCAGAAAAATGGAGGAAGGGTGAGGCCATGTACTCCCGCCTGCGCTATGTGGAATTGTTTGAAGGAATCGACTTGACGTATGAAGGAGTATCCAACGTTTTCAAGTCGGAATACCATGTGAAGGCTGGTGCGGATGCGGGCAACATAGAATGGCAATACACCAATGCGGAAGAGGTGAAATTAGACATGGATGGCCAACTGCGAATCAAGGCCAGTGGTGTTTGGTTTGAAGAACATATTCCCGAAGCCTATGAACTGAATGAAAGTGGTGGCAAAATCCTGCGTAAGGTGAGTTATGAATTACGGGCCGACGGCAGAGTAGGTTTCAAAGTGGAAAGCCGCAATGTGAAGAACCGGTTAGTAATTGATCCTGTATTAGTGTTTAGTACCTACCTTGGAGGGCGACTGGCGGATGCAGCAGCGTCGATTGCTCTGGATACTGCGGGAAATATTTACGTCGCGGGATGGACAGAATCGAAAGATTTCCCTGTGCAGCAGTCTTTATATGGAACATCGGGTGGAGGGGTTGACGCATATGTGGTCAAATTTTCACCCAACGGGCAACAGATATTGTGGGCCACTTATCTGGGAGGGGCAGGGGATGACCGGGCCACTTCAGTGGCTGTGGATGCTAGCGGAAATGTAGTGGTGGGCGGGTGGACGCAATCGTCAAATTTTCCCGTGAATGGAAGTCAAAATAACTTTGGTGGAATTCGGGACGGTTTTGTGGTGCGGTTAAACGCCAATGGAAACGGCATATTATTCAGCACTTATGTGGGGGGATCGGGATCGGATGCGGTGAACGCGGTGGCGGTGGATGCTAGCGGGGTGGTGTACGCTGTAGGCGAAACCACATCTACAAATTTCCCGACAACGTCTGCTTACCAATCGGCTAATCAAGGGGGTAGCGATGCGTTTTTGGTTAGCTATCAACCGGCTGGAGACATTCTTTTTCGAACTTTGTTTGGAGGTACAGGAGAAGATCGGGCGTTGGCCCTGGCTGTGGATAGCGGGGGTTCTATTTACGTTGGAGGCACGACGAATTCAGCGGATCTGCCGTTGAACAATGCCCTGCAAGCAACGCGCAAGGGGGGACAATCGGGGTTCATCGTCAAGTTTCCACCGGCGGCCCAGAGCCTTAGTTACAGCACTTACTGGGGTGGTTCGCGGGGAAGTGGCTTGAATGCCGAACAAGTAAATGCGCTGGCTTTGGATGCCAGTAATAATCTGGTGGCGGCGGGAATCACCAGTTCACCCGACTTTCCAACAACAGCTTCAGTTGCGCAAAGTGTTTACGGCGGCGGAACGACGGACGGCTTTGTGACCAAGTTTAACGCCGCTGGGACGGCGATCTTAGCATCGAGCTTTTTCGGAGGAAAAGGAATTGATGCCATTCAAGCAGTTGCGGTTGACGCGACGGGCATAATCCATTTGGCGGGGTCCACAACATCGCGCAATCTGCCAGTGATCAGCGCCATTCCAAGCAGCATTTACAAAGGTGGTTACGATGCATTTTATGCCAGGGTTCGATCTGATTTAACGCTATTCGACACAGTGACTTATATTGGGGGAACAGGGGCGGATCAGGCTATGGGACTGGCCCTATCCACGGGGTCCTACGCTTATCTTGTAGGCAACACTCTATCGCCAGATTTCCCTACGAAATCTGCCTATTCAGTGAATAACGCCGGGTCGAACGGGGCATTTCTTTTAAAACTGAATGAGCTGCCCTTGGCCGTGTCAGTCAATGCGGGTGCAGGGAGCGGTTCCACGGCGAGTTTGCAACTTGTATTTAGTGATGGCAACGGAGCAGGCGATATTGCCAGTGTCCAGGTGCTGATGAATAACTCGCAAACCAACTCTGCGGCGTGCTCCTTTATCTACTCGCCAGCCTCTGGACAGGTTACGATTCTTGCCGATAATGGCAGCAGTGGTTCGACGGGTACCGCCGGTTCCAGCACTCTATTACAAAACAGCCAATGCAAAATTCCTTTGAACTTGTTTACTCAAACAGTGACGGGAAATCAATTGGCACTGCAAGTGGGCCTGCAGTTTCTTGCAGCCTTCAATGGAAACAAGAATATCTATGGGCAAGCTACCGATCAAACTGCGGCAACCAGCGGATATCAAACCCTGGGCACCTTCATTGTGGGATCTGCAGTAAATGTCGCACCGACGGTGACATCCACTCCAGTAGTTTCAGGCAGCGGGTACACAGCGAATTTTACGACCACCATTTCCGATGCAAATGGCTCTTCCGATATTACCCAGGTGCTGGTGTTGATCAATACCAGCTTGAATGGCAGCAATGGCTGTTTCTTTTCCATTGACGTCCCCGGACGGGCATTTTACCTTGCTCCTGATATTACGGGCAATTGGACCGGCGTGACCATGGGGACTTCGGCTGCGGCGTCGAACACTATGTGTCGCATTGTGGGTTCCGATATAACTTTCACCAATTCGGGAACTGCCCTGACGGTAAACATAAGACTGACATTCCAAACAGGCCAAACCGGAACCAAGGCCATTTACGTTATCACCTATGATCAAGCCAGGGCCGGTTCACCCTGGGTGCAGATAGGGTCTTGGGCCTTGGCGGCCAACCAGCCACCGCAAATCATTGGGGTCTCGCCTAATAACGGTTCAGGTTCAAGCGGTACGTTTACTTTCACTT
>JAYWBH010000414.1:0-5105 GCA_043781815.1 Bryobacterales bacterium
TCCCTGGTGATCACTGATCTTGAAAGCTGCTTCGCGAGTGGTGGCACCGTGAGGTTTGGTGGACCGATGATGCAGGCCATCGCCAATGACATCGTTTTGAGTGGCTTCGACCAATGCATCGGCCAACTCTTCCGGGTCACAAGGGAGGATGGGGGCCAAGGTTGCGTGCACTTCAATGCCAGCACAACGAAGTTGACGGATTACACTCAGGCGTTCCTCAAAGGGAGCACAATGCGGCTCATACAATTTTCGGACGTCGTTGCGATTGGTTGTGACGGAAAAACTCACTCGCAGGCGCGTTTTACTGGCTAATCGCAACAGGGCAGGAATGTCGCGAAGGATGAGTGGACCTCTGGTTTGAATTGCGAAGACGCGTGGGGGATTGAGGATCAGCGCTTCCAAAATGCCGGGCATCGCCTCAGCATCCTTTTCTGCAGGCTGGTAGGGATCGGTCAACGGCGAACAGTAGATTATTTGATTGGGACGAAGTTCTTTTGTCAAACGGTTCGCAGCATCAGGCTTGAATGTAGTGAATTGGCCCCACCTTTCCCAATCTTCGCGTTGCAGCCCACCGTAGATGCGCATGGTCGGCACATAGCAATACGTGCAGCCAAACGTACAGTTGCAGGCTGGTGTCAGCGAATGGGTGAAGCCAGCCTCTTTTATGAATCCGCTGGTGGGGGTGAGGATCATTTCAACCAGCCCTGGGACAGTTTTAAGTCAGCCCTTTAACCTTCCAGCCACGTCGATACTTACGCTTCAAATACTGATTTGCTTCCGCCTTATTGCTGAAACTGAGCTTCGCTGAATCCCACTCCAAGGTGGTCTTAGGGAATCGTGTCGCCAAACTTCCCAACAAAACGGTCTCGCTCAAAGGACCTGCATAATCAAAGGAAGTGGACGTCTTGCCAATGCCCAATACAGCATCTACAAATTGAAAGTAGTGATTGGTCGCCTTGATTTCCAGCGGTTTCACTTCCTGCAATTTGGCCTGGGAGAACAGCTTGGGAAACCCAACATGAGGCAGCAACATTACTCCATCGGTGCCAACGATAATCGACCCCTGATCGGGCATTTTCTGATCGCCAATCAATGCCTGAACTTCCATTGACGGCCGCTCATCGCCGTCGTACCAGGTGACGTTCACGGTCTTGCCTTCGGTGTATTGGGTACCAGGAAACACATACTTCACAATTGCGTTGATGGCCCAATTGGTTGCATTTGGGGCAGGCCCTTCAGCCCGTACTGAAATTGGAGCGGTCAACGCCAGTGCGCCAAAAACCGGATCGTAAATGTGGCAACCCATATCGCCAAATGTTCCAGTGCCGAACTCTAAACGTTTCCTCCAATTCACTAAATGGCAGTAATCTTTGATGTAGGGAACCGGGCGGGCCACCCCGATCCATCCGTTCCAATCGAGCGTCGATGGAACGGCATCTTTCGTAGAAGGCCGGGCGTCCATATCGCCCCACTTTTTATTGCTCCAGGCGTGAACTTCTTTCACCTTGCCGATGGCCCCGTTCTGCACCAGCGTCACGGCGGTTTTGTATTCCGCCGAAGAATGCACCTGAATCCCCATCTGCGTGACTAACTTTTTGGACTGGGCGAACTCATTCATCATTCGCGCTTCGCCGACTTTGGAAGCTAACGGTTTCTGGCAGTAAACATGCAACCCGCGCTGCATGGCAGCCATCGCTTGCGGGGCGTGCATATGGTCTGGGGTGGCCACACAAACAGCATCCAAATTCTTGTATTCCTTATCCAGCATCTTCCGCCAATCCTGATAATGTTTGGCGGCAGTGTACTGTTTTTTTACCTGATCCAATCTTGAAGTATCAATCTCGGCTACGGAAATCAAATCCACGGAAGGGTGCATTGCTAGCGGGTGTAACGTAAACCAAGCCATGTTCGATGCGCCCATGGACGCCAACCGAACACGACCACTGGGTGGTGCAGAAATCAGGTTTTTTATAAAAAATGGAGCAACAAGAATTGCCCGCCGTGTGACGTTTTTCATAGTATTCCTTAGGATACTTCTTTCGCCCATTGCGAAAATGTCTTGCCCTCTTCTGCTAACTTTTTCAGCAACGGAGCTGGCTCCCATAGCTCACCGTGCTGCGCTTCAAATTCCTTCACCCGCCGGTAGACTTCCGGCAGTCCAACCGTGTCGGCATAAAACATGGGCCCACCGCGATACACCGGGAAACCATAGCCCGTAAGGTAAATCACGTCGATGTCCACTGGGCGCAGGGCAATTTTTTCTTCCAGAATCCGAGCACCTTCGTTGACCAGGGCGTACAGGGTTCGCTCAATAATTTCTTCGTCGGAAATTGTGCGTCGGGCAATGCCAGCGCCTGCCGTCAGTCGTCCGATCAAATCGTCCACAACGGGATCAGGACTGGGCTTCCGCTTATCGTCATACAAATACCAACCGGCTCCGGTCTTCTGCCCAAAGCGACCCATTTCGCAAAGTTCGTCAGCCACCATGGGCACTCGCAACCCAGGCTTTTCCAGATGCTTGAATTCTTTTCTGATGCGCCAGCCCACATCAAGGCCTGCTAAATCGCCCATCGCCAGTGGTCCCATGGCCATGCCCCATTGGAAGAGCGCCGCATCTACCTGCTGTGGTGTGGCGCCTTCTTCCACCAGGAACTGCGCCTCGCGGCCATAGCAGTGGATCATGCGGTTCCCCACAAATCCTCGACAATTGCCGACCAGCACGCCCACTTTATTCAGCTTTTTAGCAAGACCCATGCACGTGGCGATCACGTCTGAACCGGTAGCGGCACCACGCACGATTTCAAGCAGCCGCATGACATTGGCCGGGCTAAAATAATGCGTTCCAATCACATCAGCCGGACGCGACGTCGCCGATGCAATCTCATCAATACTCAACGTGGAAGTGTTCGATGCTAGGATGCATCCGGGCTTGGCGATCCCATCTATCGCCGCAAAGATTTCCTTTTTCAGAGCCATGCCTTCGAAGGCAGCTTCGGTGATAATATCCACCTGATCGAAGCCATCGTAAGTCAATTGCGGAATAATCAACGCCATGCGCTGTTCCATCACGTCGGCAGAAAAGCGCCCTTTTGCTACGGAATTGGAGTAGTTTTTGCGAATGATGGCCACGCCACGCTCTAACGCTTCACTGGAGCTTTCCTTTAAAATCACCGGGATGCCAGCGTTCACAAAGTTCATGGTAATGCCGCCGCCCATGGTTCCTGCACCAATCACAGCCGCACGTTTAATCTCACGAACAGGAGTATCCTTACCGATGCCAGGAATTTTGGCTACTTCGCGCTCACCGAAAAACGCGTGAATCATGGCCTTGGATTGTGTACTGAACAAACACTTCTCAAAGATTTCCCGCTCTTGCTGGCAGCCTTCGGCGAAGGGCAGGGTAGTGGCCAATTCCACTGCGTCAATCGCCGCTAACGGTGCAGCCTGATTGCGATGCGTCTTCTTCGCTGTGGCTCGTGCTTCGGCGAAAACAGCAGCATTTCCAGTGGCGGTACGATCACGAGGTTTGGGATATGGCCCACCCTTATCGGCAACTTCATTGGCGAAAGCCACTGCACCGGTTAATAGATCCCCGTCAATGATCCGATCCAAGATCCCTGCAGCCAGGGCGACGTCAGCCTTCACTGGTTCACCGAAGGCGCACATTTTCACGGCCAGTTCCACGCCAGCTAGTCGAGGCAATCGTTGCGTTCCAGCAGCCCCAGGGATGATCCCCAGCTTTACCTCAGGCTGGCCCACTAGCGCCGTTTTCGATGCCACCCGGTAATGCCCGCCCATGGCCACTTCCAGCCCGCCACCGAAGGCCGTTCCATGAATGGCCACTACAACCGGCTTAGCGGAATCTTCCATGGCCAACATCAATGGGAGCAGGGTTGATTCCCGCTTGGCCCCACTGGTAATCTTGCCGAACTCCTTGATATCAGCACCCGCGATGAACGTGCGGCCACCGCCAATCAACACAATGGCCTTCACCTCGGCATCTTCCGCGAACTGTTTTAGCCCATCGGCAATCCCTTCGGGAACCCCAGGACTCAACGCATTCACTGGTGGATTGTTCACGGTAATCACACCGACGGAACCTTGTTTGCTGAAAATAATCAAGTCGCTCATGCTTTTCGTTTCTCCAATTCGCTATCTCTCAGTTCTCTACGCAAAACTTTTCCAACACTGCTTTTGGGCAACGCAGCAACAAATTCCACTTCGCTGGGAACTTTAAACTTTGCCAGGTGCTCTTTCAAATATTCCAGGATTTCCGCAACCGATGCCACTGCCCCGGGCTTCAACACTACAAAAGCCTTCACCGCTTCTCCACGATACGGATGCGGAACCCCAATGACACATGCTTCCATAACCGCTGCGTGCTTAAAAAGTACTTCTTCAACTTCCAGCGGAAATACTTTAAGACCGCTGACAATGATCATGTCCTTCACACGTTGGACAATGTAGAAGAAACCATCCTCATCCATTTTGGCCACATCGCCAGTGTGCATCCAACCATCGCGCAAAGCATGGGCGGTTTCTTCAGGCTGGTTCCAGTAGCCCTTCATGATCTGCGGACCGCGCACGCACAGTTCCCCTTCTTCGCCAATGCCCACTTCAGTCTCGTGATCCAACAGATCCACAATCTTGAAGTCAGTGCTGGTAACCGGAATGCCAATGCTGCCGATCTTGCGCTTCGCCAGCAGTGGTGTGGTGGATGCGGTGCAAGCCGTTTCCGACATTCCAAAGCCTTCCCGCAGCATAGCTCCACTCATCAACTCAAACTGTTCAATTACTTCGACGGGTAATGGTGCGGAACCGCTATTGAAGTTCTTCACCTTGTGCAGGCCGCAGGTCTTCGCTTCCGGGTGATTGAGCAAGGCAATAAACAGAGTAGGAACTGCCGGGAAAAAAGTGGGTGAGTATTGCTTGAAAGCGGCAATCAACATGTTGATGTCGAACTTGGGAATCAGAATGGTCATGGTGCCATTCCAGGCACTCAACAACAGCCCAACCACTTGCCCGTAAATATGGAAGTAGGGAAGCACCATCAGCATGCGCTCTTCACCGCGGCGTGTATGATACGAATTCCAAAGTGCGTTCTG
>JAYWBH010000415.1:0-1568 GCA_043781815.1 Bryobacterales bacterium
TCAATCTTCACGTCAATCCGGTCGCTACTGGACTTGAACTCAACTTGTGCGCAGAGCGGCGCAAGGGTTAGCAGCAATCTTAGAAAACGCATGATTGCCAGTAGAACATAAAGAAGGACCGCGCCGCATCCTTGGGGTAGAATCAAGAACAATGTGTCGGCTGGTTTTTCAATTTTTTGCAGGAAATAATGGATACTCCTTTAACAACTTTTAGCCGAATATCAATCCAGGGATTTCGACGCCTTCGCGATGTGAAGATGGAGTTGCGGCCGCTGTCGGTAATGATCGGGGCGAATGGGACGGGAAAGACCTCGGTGCTGGACGTATTGTCTCTATTGGCTTCTTCTGCGCAGGGGAAATTAGCTTCTTCGCTTTCTGATCTTTCAGGGTTGCCAAGTGTTTTAACGCAGGGGTCCGCTGAGGAACTAGGGTTTCAAATTTCAATGAATGTGAAGGGGCACGCGCCACTCGATTATGGTCTTTGGCTTCGTTCTAAAGGGATCTCCTATGAGATTCGGGAGGAATCGCTTCAACAAGTGCTCATCGCGAATCAGGAGCCTGACTTTCACATCAGGGCCTACGAACAAAGTATTCATTACTACGATCCTGGAAATGGAAAACTGTTTCCAGTTGTGTGGGCCCATAATCAGTTCGAGACTGCACTAGCTCAGGTACCCAAGACGCTTCAAGAGCCGGAAACTTTTCGCGACCGGTTAGCTTCGTCGACCTTTTATCACGTCCTGAATGTCGACCCCAGATCTCCTGTTCGATTACCGCAAACCATGGGCCCCGCGACTTTACCGGGAAAGAACGGAGAGGACCTTGTTTCCTGCCTGTTCTACCTTCGTGAAACAGAGCGCGACCGGTTCGATGCAGTGGAAGATTCGCTTCGCGTTGCATTCCCTCGCTTCGAGCGTTTGGATTTTCCGCCTGTTGCAGCGGGTACGCTTGCGTTAGCTTGGCGCGAACGTGGATCTGCCAAACCTTTGTATATGCATCAACTTTCAGAAGGCACGCTGCGTTTTCTTTGGTTGACAACGTTGCTTCAGAGTCCTGGACTGACTGCCTTAACGTTACTGGACGAACCGGAAGTAAGTCTGCACCCGCAACTACTCAGCTTACTCGCGGACCAATTAAGAGAGGCATCCCGACGCACGCAAATCGTCGTGGCCACCCATTCCGATACTTTGCTGCGGTTTTTGGAACCGTCAGAAGTTGTAGTTCTAGATTCTACAGAAGATGGTATGACCACACTGAAACGGGCAGATGAATTAGATTTGGATGACTGGTTGAAGGACTATTCGCTAGGCGAGCTTTGGCTCAACGGACGTCTGGGAGCTAGAGTTTGAAAATTGCCATTCTGGTTGAAGGAAGAACCGAGCAGGCTTTCAAACCTCATCTAATTGCTTTCTTAAAGGGAAGGTTGGCAGACCGGATGCCTAATCTCGATTTCTTCCCGCAGGACGGTAGAATCGCCAAAGGAGATAAGCTGCGCAGGGTTGTTGAAAACCTTCTTCGGAATGGGACAAAGCCTGCCGATGCGGTGATTGCTCTCACCGATGTCTATA
>JAYWBH010000416.1:0-5093 GCA_043781815.1 Bryobacterales bacterium
ACTGCTGGCGCTTGCCAGTATGGGCAATAGTCGTTATGGTGCCGAATTGATGATCCGTGAAATTCTATCGAAGCAGCCGGACCACCCTGGGGCGCATCACTATCGCATTCACAACTGGGATTATCATGAACCGGAGCAGGCGCTGGCGAGTGCCGCTCGCTATGGTGAACTTGTTCCCGGCATTGGCCATGCGTTGCACATGCCGGGCCACATTTTCAGCATTGTAGGCATGTGGAACGAAGCGGCAATCGCCATGGACGCAGCCACCCGTGCAGAGAAAAAGTATATGAAAGACAGCCTGACGTTTCCGTTCAACAACTGGAACTATGCGCACAACCGGAATTACCTTTCCTACATTCAAGAGCAGTTGGGCATGCCCGATGCGGCGTTGGCCGGGGCACGGCAATTGATTGATGTGCCTCTTGATCCGAAAGGTAACGAAGGCCCTTTCAGCAGCCATAGTTTCGGCATTGCGGCCATGGCCCGTGGGCTTCTTAAGTTTGAACGGTGGGACGATTTGTTGAATCCGAAAACGATTCCCTGGCGCGATATCTATGCGGATAAAGTGAACAAATCGTACTTTGAGGCTCGGGCACATTTAGGCAAGGGCGATATGGACAAGCTGGAAAAAAGCATGAAAGCCCACGCTGAATTGAAGAAGGAATTAGACAAGAACAAGGATATGGAAAAGATTTTCGGCATCCAGGAAACAGAGCTGAAAGCAAGGCTGGCACTGGTTCGGGGTGAAACTATTATCGGACTTGGTTTGTTCGCTGACGCAGCGCAGCGGGAGTACGACATGCAGAAGCAGTATGCCGATCCGCCGCGATATCCGGAATCGCTTTACAACGGATTAGGGGAAGCGTACCTTGCCGCAAAGAGTCCAATGCTGGCGGCACAGGCGTTTGAAAAGGCCCTGCAACTGACGCACGGTGACCTGTTCGCATTGGCAGGGCTTGTTCGATCTTATGCTGCCGCTGGAGAAAAAACCAAGGCTCAGGACGCAATGGCTCAACTGCTTTTTGTGACTGCCGATGCACAACCAGGGTTGCGCATTGTGGATGCGGCAAAAGCCACTGGGATTACCGCCACACCGCATGACGGATCACCGGGCAAACAGCGGAACTATGCTCGCATGACTCTTGAAAAATACGGACCAAGCCGATGGGAACCCTACGCGGCTCCGGCGTTGAACGTTCGTGATGTGAAAGGCAAGCAGGTATCGCTGGAAGAGTATCGCGGAAAAAATGTGATGCTGGTTTTCTATCTTGGCGAGGAGTGCCCGCATTGCATGAGACAACTGCATGACATCGGCAAGAAAGCTGAAGACTGGACCAAGCTGGATACGGTGTTGTTGGCCGTGAGCAGCAAGGAACCGACGAAGAATGCGGAAGGCGTAAAGACGTTTGGAGACCTGCCGTTTCGCTTGTTGTCCGATGACAATCACATTAACTCGCGGCGGTTCCATTCCTATGACGATTTTGAAGATCTGGAACTACATGCCACCATCCTGATTGATAAAAAAGGCCGTGTTTATTGGGCGCGCTTCGGTGGTGACCCATTCAGCGACGTTGCGTTTTTGACGAAGCAACTGGAGCGGATGAATGAATTTGTAGAAGCAACTAAAACCGAAGCTGGCCAGTGAACGCGAACGTTCGCCCATCGTTTAGTGTGTTGGTGATCTTACCGAAAGATGGGGAACTCCAATCGGAATTGGGAGCGGCGAATTGTGGGGTGTTGGTGAGATTGATGGATTCAGCGCGGAACATCAAAGAGCGTTCGTGGGCAATGGTCCAGGTTCTTGAAACTCCGGCATTCCAATTGAAAATACCACCACGGCGGAAGGTTCCAACGCCGATGTTGCCGCGCAACTGTCCGGCGGCGATACCACGAAATGCACTCCTGGGAAGCAGCATGGCGGCTGTATCGGGATTGCCAATGGTGCGCCCAAGAATGGATGGGTCAACGATGTCGGGACGGTCGCCATTGGTGCCATCCACATTACCGAAGCCGGGGCTATCGGACCCACTCAACACTGTGAATGGGATTCCAGTTTTTGCAAGAACAACGGAGCTGAGCACCCACTTGCCGAACGCGCCATGGCCTGGCATTGCATAGCGCATGCGTACCAAGCCAGCGTGCGATTGATCAAATGCGCTGGGCCCTTTCAAATCTGCCTGCAACAAGTTTTGACTCTGGCTGTTACCCTGCAAAGCATCATCGCCTGCAGCGGTGTTGGTGTAAGCTGCACCGGCATCCAGCGCTTTGCTGAACCAGTACGATGCGTCCACAGAAAACCCGTGCCGCTCCGGCAAAACCAGTGTGACGCGAGCAGCATCGTACCAGGCGCGCGATGAATTTTCCACACGGCGTAATTCGAAGTAACGGGCATCGGGACGCCGGGCGGTGACATTACTGGTGGACGCGTCGGGAGCAGGCAGGGCCCTGTTGTAGGCATTCGACAGCAGCAGCTTGTGCGTGCGACTTCCCACATAACCGAGCTGCAATTGCCAGCCATGCAGCACTGGACGTTCCCAACTGAAGTTGTACTGATGCGAATACGGCGAGCGAAGGTTCTGTGGCACTTCGATTCGTATGCTGCGCCCGTCTGGCCCGACATCGGCACCGCGCAATGGATTGAGAAAGTCGGGGGCAAGCACTTCAATCTTTTGAAACGCGGGTTGGTTCCAACGGAGTTGCTGAAACGTGACGGCATAAAGGTCACCGTAATGTAAGCCATACGCTGCACGAATCACGCCGCCTGCCGCGCGATAAGCGAATCCGAAGCGCGGCGCAAGGTTGTTGCAATCGCACTGGTAGGGAATTTGCGTGCGGTTGTTCACTTCAATTGGGGCAAGCGCAGGCTGCCAGCGGATACCGAAGTGCAACGTTAAACGGGAACTGGCCTGCCAAGTATCGCCCATGTAATAGGCTTGTTCCCAGTTACGAAATCCACGATTCAAATCGCCGATGCCGGTGGAGTAGCGGCTGGGTGTGCCGAGCCTGAAATTCGTAATGGCATCGCGACCGAAGTCACTTCGGAAATACCAATTGCCACGATTGCTACTGGCCTCGCGCCCATTGAATTGCAGTCGAACCAGTTCGGCACCTGCGGTTACGGTGTGCTTGCCCTGTTTGTGATTGATGAGTGCGGCGTAACGAAAGCGGTTCTGAATGCGGTCCAGTGGAATGTTGGAACCGGGACCGAGTGTGGTCCAGGCAGTCCCGATTTGAACTTGTGGACCAACGGCATTGGGCTCTGGCACAAGCAGCGTTGTGGCGCGATCCAGGCCAGTGGTGACTTCGCTGGTTGTATTTGCCGAGTAAGTATGCAGCCAAGTAAGTCGGACGGTGTGCGACTTACTGGTAGTATCTGGATTTTGTCCCGCCACAAATTGAAAGGCGTGCACCACTTGTGAAGTAAGTGCTTCGCGGGCGATCAGGTGGTCGCGAGTGGAAAGTGCCTGATCGAAAAGAAGTGCAGCACGGTGGGCATCCTGGGTTTGTCGGGAGTTGATATTCAGAGCACGCGGATCAATGTCGGTTCGATTGGGGGCAACGTTGGGAAAGGCGTTGAGGAAGCGTTGCAGCAGGGCGCGCGCGGCGGGGTCGGCAGTGAGCAGGTTGCGTTCCGATGGGAGAGGGATGAGGACGTTGCCATTCACACTGCCGCGAATTTGCTGCATGCCACCATCGATTGTTAGGAACGCCTTGGTCCACAGAGGAGTTACTAAGTTGATGCCGTATTGATTTTCATGCGCAGGTTGGACGGGGCCGACTTGAAAGAATGTGCGGGCGTTGAAGATGCTGTTGTTGAGTGTATCGTTGAGCAAACCGTGAACGCCGGTGAGTAACTTAGTAACAGAAAGATGGGGTGGCGATGTAGGAGTGTTGCCGAATTCGACACCGAAATATTGACGCTGCGCCTGGAACTCGCGAACGATGGTGGCGGTGGTGCCAAGGCGGATATTCAGATCCTTGAGCGCGTTGTTATCGATGAGGTTGAACTGAACATTTTCGTTGCGACGACTCTCGGCAGATTGGGTATTGACGGGGTCGGGCGCAGTGAGGGCGGGCTTTGGGGAGGCCTTGGCTGGTCCGATTGGCGTGGACTGGGCAGCGCACGGCAGAACGATTAGGCAGCAGGAGAAGTAGAAACTACGAAGCAGAGACAATCCTTTTAAAGTAGCATCGGCGGATGGGGTGCCGGTGGATGGCTGAGATTTGGGGTGGGTTTTGTTGTTGGTGGGGTGTTCTTAGTGGTGCGTGACAATGATGATTTATGGGCGTAAAGTAGGAGCTGGACATGACAGTTACCCTGCAACTTCCGTCACAAGTCGAAGAGGCCTACTTGGCCGAGGCACGAGCGCGTGGTTTATCGCTGGATGCTGTGGTGAGCGAAGTTTTGATCGCTGGGCAACCTGACATGGCGAAGACGAAGCCTGTTTCAGTAAGTGTGTTTGCGCAAGGGTTGGGATTGTTTGGTAGTCCTGAGGATGCCGCTTTGCTTGACGAAGTTGTGGCGATTGCCTATGCGGAACGACGGCGTCCTGTTGGGTTTTGATTGATGAGTCTATTCCTTGGGGAGTGATTCCACAAATTCACGGAATGCTGAATCGGAGCGAATAGGGTCGAAGTCGGATTCTTCGTCAATGCGCTTTTTCGAAAGTTTTGAGGCTCTTCGCAAATATTCCAGGGAGCCTGGGGCGTTGCCAAGGATGGCTTCAATGCATGCTAAGTTGAATGAGCCTGAGCCCGGAAGTATGCGCTCTGCCTCAATCAGTTTACTGCGTGCCTGCTCAAGCAAGTGGCTAGCTTCCTGTCCTGTCTTGGTTGCGGCCTGATTGATAAGTGCAGCACCCCAATTGTCGAAGTAGCCGGTATTGTCTGGTTTGAGGCGCAACGACTCGCTGTACTTTTGCCCCGCTTCAGCGAAGAGTCGATCCGCCTCGGGTCCTTTCTTGGTTTTGGCCTGATCGGCAAGTGAGATGCCCCAATTGTTGAGGACATCGGGGTTGTCCAGTTTGAAGAGCAACGATTCTCTGTATTTTTGATCAGCCTCGGCGAAGAGCCTATCCGCTTCAGGATCTTGC
>JAYWBH010000417.1:0-5091 GCA_043781815.1 Bryobacterales bacterium
TGGGGTTTGACCTTCATCAAGGTGAATGGACTTTCTCCCATCGGTGATGAATACAACAATCCACAACACGGGACTACCAATACCTTTCAATTTGTGGATCAGGTGGCCTACACTCACGGGCGTCATCTGGCGAAGTTTGGCGTTGAAGCGCGATCTTTGCAACAGAACGCCTATCGCGATGTACTTTCTCGTGGGCTGATGCAGTTTATAGGATTCACGGGCAATGGCTTGTCTGAACTATTGCAGGGCATCACCACCGTAAGCAGCGGGGCGACGCTGGATAACGCGCAACACCTGCGGACGGTAAGTTCCGCCTTCTTCCTGCACGATACGTTTCGAGTTCGCCCGAACCTGACCCTGATGCTGGGACTCCGCTATGAGTACAATCAACCTGCAGTGGACGCTTTCGATAGGGCCAATTTGTATGACCCAACATCCCGTGGTCTTGTTCGTGTAGGAACAGGGAACCTACCACGTGGCGGCTACAAAGCCGATGCCAATAACTTTGCACCACGCATTGGTTTGGCCTACCAGCTTGCTGGAAACGTAATTCGCGCCAGTTATGGAATCTATCATGACTACTCACCATTGGCCCCCGGCGAAGCGTTATATTTCAGCCCTCCCTATTACAATTCCAAACTCTATTTCTTCTCAGCGCAATCGCCGCTGTTCATCAATGATCCATTCCCAGCCAGCTTCCCTTATCCAACACCGCCTTCGGTGTTGACCATACAAAAAGACTTAAAGACCCCCTATGTCCAGCAGTGGAATTTCTCAGTTCAACGAACATTTGGTTCTTCGCGAATGGTGGAAATCGGCTACGTAGGGTCGAAAGGTACAAAGCTTTTAGCAGGTCGCGATTTCAATCAACCAGCACCCAGCACGGCTGAATTGAACCTGCGCCCAAATTTTTATTTCGGCGACATCACAGCCATTGAGTCACGTGCCAATTCCAGCTATAACAGCTTGCAGGCGCGCTTTGAACAACGTATGGCTCGTGGGTTGACGGGATTGGTTTCCTACACGTTGGCAAAATCTATAGATAATGCTTCCAACTTTTTTGCCAGCGCGGGTGATCCTAACTTTCCCATGGACTCCAATAATACGAGTCTGGAGCGTGGACGTTCCAGTTTCGATTCCAGACAGCGATTATCGTTGGCATACACCTATGATTTACCCGGCAAATGGCTCAAAGGCTGGCAGACAAACGGTGTGTGGTCGTTCCAATCGAGCAGGCCGTTTACAGTGATATTGAATCCAGATCTGGATAACTCAAACACGGGTCGAAATTTCAACGGTAGCGGCGGGGATCGGCCGAATCGGATTGGAAATGGAACTGTTTCAAGCCCAAGTCAATCCGCATGGTTTGATACGAAAGCATTCACCACACCAAGGTTCGGGTCGTTCGGCAACTCAGGTCGAAACATTTTAGATGGTCCTGGATTTGCCACTGTGAACGCTTCCCTGCTGAAGAATATTGTGCTGAAAGAAGCAATGACTTTACAATTTCGGGTGGAAGCGTTCAACTTGCTGAACCGTACCAATTTCAATTTACCGGATGCAGTAGTGGGGTCGCCAACGTTCGGGCAGGTGCTTTCATCCAGCGCTCCACGTCATGTGCAGTTGGGCGTGAAGTTCTTGTTTTAGCAAGAGGCAGGCAAAACTGCCTGCCCCACTTCACACCCACTGTTGATTACTACCTTTGAATGCGAGCAGAGCCACCTTTGGCAAAGGCTTCCACCTGTTCCAACGTGGCCATGGTCGTGTCGCCTGGGAACGTGGTCAACAACGCTCCGTGAGCCCAACCCAGCTTGACCGCATCAGCAGGCTCGGCACCGCTCAGCATGCCATAGAACAGGCCTGATGCAAAGCCGTCGCCGCCGCCTACTCGATCCAACACGTCCAATTCACATGTCGGCGAAACATACGTTTTGCCATTGATCCAAGCCACTGCCCCCCAACTGTGACGATTGGTGGAATGCACTTCCCGTAAAGTTGTAGCCACCACTTTCACCTGCGGATGTTGCTTGATCACATTGTCGATCATGCCGAAGAAGGCGCTGGGATCCAACTTTGATTTCGTAGAAACTTCCGGCCCTGGAATGCCCAGCCCTTTTTGCAAATCCTCTTCATTACCAACCAACACGTCCACATTTTTCAAGATGCGATGGATCACCTTCAAAGCTCGTTCGTGACCACCGGCAATGTTCCAAAGCTTTTCGCGATAGTTGAGGTCAAGCGAAACAACCGCGCCTGCTGCCTTGGCTGCTTCCATTCCTTCAATAATCAATTCGGGCGTAGTTTTAGACAGCGCCGCGAAAATACCGCCAGTATGAAACCAACGCACGCCGCCGGAAAAAACTGCCTTCCAATCGAAATCACCGGGCTTCAGTTGTGCCGCAGCTTCATTGCAACGGTTGTAGAAAACCACCGGTGCGCGCATGCCTTGTCCTCGATCGCTATAGACGGTGGCCATGTTCGGCCCACTGACTCCATCATGCTTGAACTGTTTGTAAAAAGGCTTCACGCCCATCGCCCGCACGCGTTCTGCGATCAGGTCCCCTAATGGGTAATCCACCATGGCCGATGCCACGCCAGTGTGTAAGCGGAAGCAATCGGACAGATTCGCTGCTACGTTGAACTCACCGCCACTGACGTGAATCTTCAAATCGGTAGCCTTACGAAAGGGAATAATACCCGGATCCAAACGGTTGACCAACGCACCCAGCGCGACCAGATCCAGTGCGCCTTTGGGGCGAATTTTCAAGCCATACTTCATTCAACTCTCCTCTATGATGTTGCAAGTTTTCCAGACCAAAATGGAATTGCCGAATGCCCAATATATCAAACCCAACACCCGCTATTCCCGATATGATAGACCCATGTGGAAACTTAGTTTACTGGCGATGTGGTTAACCTGCGCGCATGCCGAGACCTGGACATTCAATAGATTGGACAAGATTGGCGGGCACGCAGCGACGGCGTCAGGACACCCTCGCGTTGTTGAAGAGGGTGGCATTAAGGCAGTAGAGTTCAACGGCGTTGACGATGCGCTATTGGTGGACAATCATCCCTTGGCCGGAGCCACCGTGTTCACCTGGGAGGTGATCTTCAAGCCCTACAGTGCAGGCAACGCCGAACAACGTTTTTTCCATATGCAGGTGGGCGAAGGAAGCCAAAATCGTTTACTGTTTGAGACGCGATTAATTGATGGCCGCTGGTGCCTGGATAGCTTTTCCCAAACAGATACAGGCTCCAAAGCCTTGATTGACAGGGCCAAACTGCATTCGCTGGATTCCTGGCATCATGTAGCCATGGTGTATGACGGCAAAGAATTTCGGCATTATGTGGATGGTCAATTACAAGGCAGTGCGATGGTAAAACTTGGTCCGCAAGGCTCAGGGCAAACCTCTGTTGGAGTCCGGATTAACAAAGTGGATTATTTCAAGGGAGCAATTCGAGTCGCCAGAATGACCCGCCGTGCTCTTGCTGTAAATGAATTTTTGAAGGTCGGAGAATGAATTTGAAAACGCTTGCGATATTGATTTTGATGGTTGGTACTTCCGCAACGGCCAATGCCCAGGGCAACTCTTCTGAAGGCCGAAAAGCTTTTGAGAGCCGCTGTTCTATTTGTCATGGCGCCGATGGAAATGGTGGCGAAATGGGACCGCCCATCACCAGACGTTTACAGAGCATGGATGACGGGCAAGTGAAGACCACCATTCTTTCCGGACTTCCTGATCGCGGTATGCCCGCTGTCAACGTCAACGAAACGGAAATGCCAGTCCTGCTGGCCTATATTCGAACACTTCGTCCAAGGCGCGGTGGTTTCGGATTCACTCAGTATCCCTTGAAGGCAACACTCACTAATGGGAAGACGCTGCAAGGCACAGTCATTTCTGAAGGCTTCATTGAAGCAGCACTGCGCAGCGACGATAAACGCATCCATCTGTTGCGAAAAATGGAAGGCGGTAAATTCACAGAGGTCACATCGGAAGTGAATTGGACTACCTACAATGGCGACGTTGGGGGCAATCGGTACACCACGCTGAACCAAATCAATAAGAGCAATGTAAAGCGCGTGGCACCGCTTTGGATGTTCACCCTTCCCAACGTGTCCGGCTTGCAAGTGACCCCACTCGTCGTCGATGGTTTGATGTACGTCACTGCCGGAAATGAATGCTATGCGCTTGATGCAGGCAGTGGTCGTCAGATTTGGCATTACCAACGTCCACGCACAAAAGGATTAGTTGGCGGCGGGGCTGGGGGCACCAATCGTGGAGCAGCCTATGCCAATGGCAAGATCTTCATGGATACGGACAATGCCCACATCATCGCCTTGGATCGCTGGGATGGATCGCTGCTTTGGGAAACAGAAATCGCCGATTCAAAGCTGAACTACTCCGCAACGTCGGCACCCATCGTGGTGGGCAATTTGGTGATCACAGGTACGGCCGGCGGTGAAGAAGGTGCCCGCGGATTCATTGCTGCATACGATCAAAATACCGGGAAAGAAGTGTGGCGATTTTGGACCGTGCCCGCGCCTGGCGAACCGGGTTCGGAAACCTGGAAAGGGAAAGGCATTGAACATGGTGGTGCAGTGGCCTGGTTCACCGGCGTATACGATTCCGAAACAGATACCGTTTTCTGGCAGGCTGGCAATCCTGGTGAAGACTATAACGGGGATGAACGGGTGGGCGATAATTTGTATTCCGATTGCATTCTTGCCTTAGATGCGAAGACTGGGAAATTGAAATGGCACTACCAGACCACGCCACATGATCTTTGGGATTGGGACACCACGGAAACGCCTGTGGTCATTAATGCAAACTGGGAGGGCAAGCCGCGTAAGTTGTTGGTGCAGGGAAATCGAAATGGCTTCTTCTATGTTTTTGATCGGACCAACGGAAAGTTGCTGCTGGCCAAGCAGTTCATCAAAGAGTTGACATGGGCTAGCGGCATTGGCCCCGATGGCCGTCCCATATTGCAACCGAATCAGGAACCCAGCCCCGCAGGCACCAGAGTTTGCCCTTCGCAAGATGGCGCAACCAACTGGTATTCACCGTCCTGGAATCCAATTACCGGCTTGTT
>JAYWBH010000418.1:0-5090 GCA_043781815.1 Bryobacterales bacterium
GGGCACGATCAGCAAAGTGCCAAGGAATTGGAAGTTGCCCTTCATCAACATTTTGAAGAACAACAGCTTTACCGCATTGATCATTACTTAGGGAAAGAGACGGTTCAAAACATTTTGGCGTTCCGTTTCGGCAATCCTATTTTTGAACCGCTTTGGAACCGCAACTATATCAATCACGTTCAAATCACCGCCGCCGAATCCATTGGTGTGGAAGGACGCGGTGCTTACTATCAGGAAGCTGGTGCATTGCGCGACATGATCCAAAACCATCTATTGCAGGTGATGGCCACTGTGACCATGGAACCCAGTGCCGTATTTGAATCCAGCGCTGTGCGTGATGAACGGGCCAAGCTGCTGCGGTCCATTCGTATTTGGAAGCCGGAAGAAGTGATGCAGAATACAGTGGCTGGGCAATATGGTCCGGCCAGCATTGGGGGCAGCAGCGTTCCCGGATTTCGTCAGGAAGCGAACGTCAGTCCCACATCCATGACAGACACTTTCGCCGCCGCTACTTTCTTTGTTGAGAATTGGCGTTGGGCTGATGTTCCGTTCTATATTCGCACCGGCAAACGAATGCCCAAGCGCGTCACTGATATCGCCATCCGTTTTAATTCCGTGCCGCATTCCTTGTTCAAAACCATCACCGATGGAGAGCAAGTGGAAACCGCGCGACCCAATGTTTTGGTTCTGCGCATCCAACCGGAAGAGGGCATTTCACTTCGTTTTTCCTCAAAACAACCCGGTGCAGGCATGACGTTGCGCCCGGTATCCATGGACTTCAATTACGGATCAAGCTTTGGGGTTCGAACGCCAGCCGCTTACGAAACGTTACTGCTTGACGCCATGTTGGGCGATGCCACGCTCTACACGCGTCAGGACATGGTGGAAGCATCGTGGTCCGTTGTGCAGCCCATCCTCAACGAATGGTCGGCGCATAAGGACGACGTGTTTCCCAATTATGACGCAGGCACCTGGGGACCCAAAGCATCCGATGAAATGCTGGCTCGGCGCGGACATACATGGAGGGTTCCCTAATGCCTACCACCGCTGTTCACCCGGAACAAATCCTCAAGGAGCTAGCCAACCTCTGGGTTGAACTGGGCAAGGAAGATGCCGCAAAGTCTTCCAACGGCGTGATCCGCGCCTGCTCCATGACCTTGCTGATTGCCACCGCAGGCGATGAAGATGCGGAATCGGCGTCGGAAACAGCGGCTGAATTAATGCGCCAACATCCAGGCCGGGCCATCTCTCTTCGATTTCAGCCCAATGCAACCGACGTTCTTGATTCGCGAGTCTACGCCCGTTGCTGGATGCCTTACGGCCAACACCAGCAGCTCTGTTCGGAACAAATTGAAATCTCGGCTTCTATGGATCGCATTCCCGATGTCTATTCGGCAGTGCTCGGACTTAGCGTGCCCGACCTGCCTGTCGTACTTTGGGTGAAAACCGCTTCCCTGATTTTTCAACGGGAATTTGATCCACTCCTGCGCATGGCCCGCACTGTGATCATCGACTCATCCCAAATTAAAGAGCCAACCGTAGCCGTGCAGCGTGTTCAGGAATTGATCTCTGCTGGTTGGCGTATGAAGGATTTGAATTGGGCTCGGCTCACCGTTTGGCGCGAAGCAGTTGCCCAAATTTTCGAGCAGGATTCCTGGCGAGAACTGATACCCGGCATTGATGAAGTTACGCTATCGCATAGAGGCTCAAACATCGCCACCGATGCTTGTTATATGGCGTCCTGGCTGGCATCGCGACTTCCTGCAGCAAAGGTGAAGTTCGTAAATGCAGCCGATACCCTTAACGAAGGCTTGCAGGCTGTAGCCATCTCAGCAGGTGTTCGGCAAGCATCTATCACCGCCACCGATTCAGAGAGGCTGACCGTTGAAATCGATGGAATGCACCATCAGATGTTGATGCCTCCGCGTACCGATGAGGCCTTGTTGCACGAAGAGTTATCCATCCTTGGCAAAGATTGCAGCTTTGAGCAATCGCTAGCCAACGCTCTCAGATATACACAATAAGATACACACAATAAAATCACCATGGCGCAGCTATTCAGACTTCCCACTCCACAGGCCGCAGCCGCTGCCGCCGCTGATCGCATCACCAAAATCATCAGCACGATTAATCGCAAAACCAACAAAGTTAGCATTGCCGTTTCCGGTGGCTCCACTCCAAAACTGCTTTTCCAGGAATTGGTCAAACTGCAAATTGATTGGGCAACAGTTCACCTGTTTTGGGTGGATGAACGTGGCGTGCCACCCACTGACTCCCAAAGTAATTACCGTATGACCAAGGAATTTCTACTGGATTCGTTGAAGTATCCGCGCCCCACAATCCATCGCATCCCTTCAGAATTATCAGCAGTGGATGCGGCTAAGCGCTACACAGAAGACATTGTTTCCTACTTCAATTTGCAACCCGGAGATTTTCCAGTTTTCGACATCGTACAACTGGGCATGGGTGATGATGCACACACGGCCAGCCTTTTCCCCGGTGAACCGTCCATTGAAAATCATTCTGAAATTGTGGCTGCGCTCTATGTGGAAGGTAAAAAGCAGTGGAGGATCACGCTGCTTCCCGGCCCCATTCAGCGTGCCAGTAACCGCATTTGCCTAATCACTGGCACCGATAAATCCCACGCATTAAAAGCTGTTCTGGAATTCCCCACTGACCCCATGGAGTTCCCCATGCAATTGGCAATTACTACGCGAGGACCCACGGAATGGTATGTGGATGAAGCTGCTGCGGCGTTGCTCGAATAAGATTCAGGGCAGTTCGATTGCGTCGAATTCATCCAGTCGACGAACATCCAACCGCGTCCTACCCTCGGGCGATGTTTCGTAGATATCGCGAAATTTAACGCCCCATACCATTTCCTCAAATCGATACGAATAGCGCGTATGCACGGTCTGCATAAACGTTTCATCTGTGACGCTGATCAGAACCAGAACTTCCGGTTCGCTTTTCAAAAACTCCGCTTCGCTCTGGCCGTAGAATGGGCTTTCCGAATCAATCGGATGAACCACCACCCACTGAATGGGAAGAAATCCAACACGATCGCGTTCCAAATTTAACTGGTGAAATTTGCGTACTATCTGTCCATTCTTTTCTTCCAGTCGCAGTAGCGTAACTCGAGCGCGCACCTCTGCCAATTCATTGGTGCTGCCATTGGCCAAGCGGAACATAATCGCACGGCCGCCCTGAAATGGGGCAATCACTGCGTTCTTGCTAAAGCGTAGGTGCGCAATGGGTCGAGAAAATCGTGCGAATAACAGTCCAGTGGCCAAAGCTAATCCCAGCAATCCAGTAAGAGCTTCCACCGCCACCAGAACATTGGCGGGGATTCCTTCCGGAGTCATCTTGCCGTAGCCAATGGTCACCAGGGTCTGCACGCTGAAAAAGAAACTTTCCAAAAATCGGATACCGAACGTGCTTTCATTCACACCAGAAATGGACCCCGGTCCACACAGAATATAGCCAAGGGCAAACAGGCTGTTGAGGAACAGATAGGCCAGCACCACCAGACTCAGAAATTTCCACCAGGGGATGGTTAACAGTGCATGATAAACGTTCAGCGCTTCCCATTTCGGCGCACCAAATCGATCCACATTAAAGGAGCCATCCTGGTTCATGGCCCGCAATCGGGACTGGTTGGCCAGGCGTCCACCAAGGCCAAGATCCTGGTTCAATTCCTCGCGGTCAATAGCAGGATTGATTGGGGTGGGATGCTTGTTATTTGGCATGTATCATTAGGGTGTTGCGTTACTTGCATGATATCAGCATGCTTACAACGTGACCCAATATCCCAAACACCATCCTTGATATTTTCTGATTCGGCGATAAACTGAAAGCATGCCTAGTCGGTCCATGCAAAAAAAAGAAGTCGTCAGCGCGCCACTAAGCCGCATCGGCCAGCGCCGCCAAATAGTCATTCCAAAAGCAGGCCGTGTTCATATGGACCGACAAACAATTCAAGACCCAGATGATGTCCTCAATTCCAAAGAAGCAACGAAAGTTCGCCAAGCACTGGAGCAAGTAGAAGAAGGAACAACAAAGCCCTGGAGCCAAGTGAAATATGAGTTGGGTCTGTGAAGTATTCTTCTAAAAGCCTTGTGTGTTGTAGTTCGTATTTACAAGAAGTCGAACAGCAACTTCAGTTCTTACAGATCGAGTAATCTGAACCGCTTTCCAGGCACGCTTCTCACTCCCCACCAAGCCATGGTACAAATCACAGTACGGCATGCCTTTCAAACGACTGCTCCTCTTCCTTCTGATTCCAGCCTGCTTCGGCCAGGGAATCGACTACGTAAAAGAACACTACACAAAGTTCGATTTCAATATTCCCATGCGCGACGGAGTAAAACTATTCACCTCCGTCTACGTGCCCAAAGATGCGTCCAAACTCTACCCGGTGATGTTTACGCGCACTCCCTACAGCGTCAAGCCCTACGGAGTTGACCAGTACCGCACCTCGCTCGGCCCCTCCGAATTGTTCACCAAAGAAGGCTACATTTTCGTCTATCAGGATGTGCGTGGACGTTTCAAATCGGAAGGCGTCTTTGAACAAGTTCGTCCGCACAACCCCAATAAACAGGGGCCAAAAGATGTGGACGAGAGTTCCGATACGCGCGATTCCATCGACTTCCTGCTGAAGAATATTGAAGGTCACAATGGACGGGTCGGCATGTATGGCATCTCATATCCAGGCTTCTACACGTCCACAGGTATGATCGATGCGCACCCCGCCTTGAAAGCAGTATCCCCGCAAGCGCCCGTCACAGACTGGTTCATTGGCGATGACTTCCATCACAACGGGGCGCTCTATTTGGCTCATGCATTCCGCTGGCTTTGGGCCAACTCTCGTGAAAATCATGCCAAGGCCGACAACACCCCTCTGCAAGTATTCGATTACACTTCGCCCGATGGCTACGACCTGTTTCTTGGTATGGGCACGCTCGCCGAAATCAACGAAAAGATGAACAAAAACGCTGTTCCATTCTGGCGCGACATGGCCCAGCATCCCAACTATGATGCCTTCTGGAAGGCGCGCGACATTCGTCCGCACCTGACCAACATCAAGCCTG
>JAYWBH010000419.1:0-5083 GCA_043781815.1 Bryobacterales bacterium
CATGAACTGCAATCGCATCCGCCTGACGTCGGATGGCAAGCTACGCTATTGCTTATTCGCCATCGAAGAGACAGACCTAAAAGGCTTGTTACGCGATGGGTCGAGCGACGCCGCCATCGCCGATACGATTCGCGAGAACATTCGGCAGAAGTGGGTTGGGCATGAGATTAATACGGTTCAGTTTGTAGCTCCACCAAGGCCAATGCATTCCATTGGCGGGTAGGGATCCGAACCTGGAAACTTTCTTGAACGCGCTTGGGTTACAACTCAAACCATAAGTGCGCCATGTCGCTACAGCGTGTGGCTTTCCGGTTTATTGACAGCGATGCCCAGGATGTTGAGTATGTCGATTATCACTAGAAAAGGAGGCCAACCGTGCCAATGAAAAACCCACCGCATCCTGGCGGCTTTGTTTACCGCCAATGCATTGTGCCTTTGGGATTAACCATCACCGCTGCCGCTACCGCGCTTGGAGTCACACGAACCACCTTGTCCGAATTGGTGAATTGCAAGCGGGGAATTTCTCCTGAAATGGCGGTACGCGTATCCAAAGTTTTCGGTGGTAGCGCTCAAAGCTGGCTCACACAGCAAGCCCAGTACGATCTGGCCCAAGTAGACGCCAATGGCATCAAGGTGCAACGTCTGCAATCGACATAACCCCATGTTTGGGGTGATCTGAAGTTTTCAAAAACCCACGGTAAGCTACTTCACCCTCACTCAGGGATGATGACGCCGAAACCTTCCAACGCAGCAACTTTGGCAAGTGCTCGGTCTGAGGTGACGAAAAAATCTAAGCCACTCCGGGCGCGTCGACGAAGAGCGGAAGCGAGATGAAGTGAATCCAGGGTTCTTAGATTATATTGCGAAGAGTAGGCTGAGAGCAGTCGCGATGCAATCGAGTAATCCTCGTCCGTCATTTGCTGAATCAGGAAGTCTCCTAGCGAGACACTAACTGAGACCTGACGGAGAAAAACCGCCGCTTCGGACGGGAACGAGGCATTGAAATCCGCTACATCGAATTCATGCCGCTCGATTCCCAAGGCCTGTGGGATAAGTCAAAAGTGCTGCTGCAAGACGACATGTTGAAGATGCTGGAACAAGGCATAGGCCCGTTGGAAGAGATCCCAGATCGCGACCCGCGCGCCCCAGCCAGCGAGTATCGTTTTAAGGACGGCATAGGTCAAGTAGGCTTCATCGCGTCCGTGTCGAAGCCCTTCTGCATGAACTGCAATCGCATCCGCCTGACGTCAGACGGCAAGCTGCGCTATTGCCTATTCGCCATCGAAGAGACAGACCTGAAAGGCTTGCTACGCGATGGGTCAAGCGACGCCGCCATCGCCGATACGATTCGCGAGAACATTCGGCAGAAGTGGGTTGGGCATGAGATTAATACGGTTCAGTTTGTAGCTCCACCAAGGCCGATGCATTCCATTGGCGGGTAAGGGATAATTTCTGTTAAGGCTTACGAATTATTAATTAAAAAGGGTTTGCGTTTTTATCTATAAGGAGAAGTCTGACGATTGCAAGTGGAATCTAACATTCGATCCTCGGGTTTTGGCAACTCCATCGTCCACTCAAATTGGTGCTGTCACGAAGAATGTTTGTGAGTTCTATAGCCGATATCCATGCCACGGAATTACCCCGATACAATGAAATATGCATATTCTCGGGGTAAAACTATTCAAGAAGGAAATGCTTCCGATTGTCTTGCGTCGTTTGATTCGATCACCAGCTTATTTCCTTTTCAGACTTTACGTCCGACTTCGATGCTGGCACCTGGACAAGATGGCATCGCTTCTGAGTAATAGCAATGTTCTAATTCCTCCAGCTTTAATGCGTTTTCGTGTTAGCGAAAACGTTAGCTCTGATGTATACCTTGAGGTAGGTAAAAGATCGCTTGAGCACATCGAGTCTGTACTCGTGGAGTGTGGTAAATCCCTTTCAGATGCTGAAACCATTTTGGACTTCGGGTGCGGTTGTGGACGAACTCTCGTATGGCTGAAGGCAGCAGCTTACAATGCACGGTTGTTCGGTACGGATGTAGACCAGGATGCGATTGCATGGGGTTCAATAAACTTACCAGGCGTTACCCTTTGCGTGAACGGTGCCATACCTCCTTTGCCATTCGATACTGAGTCCATTGACTTGGTCTACTCAGTGTCAGTGTTTACCCATCTCGACAATGATCTGCAATCTTTATGGCTTAAGGAGTTGCATAGGATCACCAAAACCGGAGGTACCGTTATTTTGACCTTGCATGGAGAGTCCACTTGGTCGGATCTACCCACAAAAGATCAAGTGGAGTTAGCCTACAGGGGTTTCTTGTTCAAGAAATCCTCAAAATTAAAGGGCTTACTTCCAGATTGGTATCACACAGCTTATCATTCTGAAACTTTCGTCCGACATCAAGTTTCAACTTTGTTTACGGTCGTGAAATATAAACAACGAGGCTTCGGTTATCAAGACATAGTCGTTTTGGTTCGACAGGCTTAAGTTTTTTTGTAGGTTAAAAAACTGTTAGCGATTGTCACAAAGGACTGAAGCGACTTCATGAAGAGGACGATCCGCGTGGCGTTTTGGAGAACATGCCGATAAGTTGCGCGATATTCTGGCACACCTTGATGCGGCAAGTTCCATCTCCGATATGGATCTGCCGGGGTTCAATCTTCACGCTCTCAAGGACGATAGGAAGGGGATTTGGGCAGTCACCGTTCGCGCCAATTGGCGTGTGGCTTTCCGGTTTACTGACCACGATGCCCACGATGTTGAGTATGTCGATTATCACTAGAAAAGGAGGCCACCCATGCCCATGAAAAACCCACCGCATCCTGGCGGCTTTGTTTACCGCCAATGCATAGAGCCTTTGGGATTAACCATCACGGCTGCCGCTACCGCGCTTGGAGTCACACGCACCACCTTGTCCGAACTGGTAAATTGCAAACGGGGAATATCTCCTGAAATGGCGGTACGCCTATCCAAAGTTTTCGGTGGTAGCGCTCAAAGCTGGCTCACACAACAAGCCCACTACGATCTGGCCCAAGTCGACGCCAATGGCATCAAGGTGCAACGTCTGCAATCGACATAACCTCATGTTCGCGATCTGAGGTTTTCCTCCGTATTGGTAAGGCTGAACAGCGTAGGATCAGTCTGACCACACCGCGCCGATCAATCCTGAGTGAGCCGATTCAACGTGTAAGTTCTCGGCGACGATACGCCACGTCGTGCTCCATCATCAGGGACACAAGATACTTTCCGTCGAGCAGTACGATTTTTTGTGACATCGCTTCTAAACCAATCGGCGAAACCATGTCCATGAATGTAGTATCAATGCATAATGGGTATATGAATCTGAACCCTCCTTTCGACCGGATCACTGTAGAACTCGGCAAAATGGGTGGTCAGCCCTGCATTCGCGAAATGCGGATTACCGTTCGGCGTACTCTGGAAATATTGGCTACCTACCCGAATCGAAGGGATCTTTTCACGGATTTCCCAGATCTTGAAGAGGAGGATCTTCAACAGGCACTTGCATTTGCTGCAGCTACTGTTGACGGCACAATCGACCTTCACATTGATGCCGCATGAGGCGTATTCTGCTGGATCAGGGTCTTGCTGCAACGGCGGCAAATATCTTGCGGGAAGCTGGCTGGGATGCCATCCATGTCCGAGAACTATCCATGCATGCAGCAAGTGATAGTTCGATTCTCGACTATGCAGCACGTGAATCACGAGTGGTAATTACACTGGACAGAGATTTTCCGCAGATTCTAGCTCTTACAATGGCCACTCGCCCTTCTGTCGTTTTCATTCGGCAACAAAAGTTGCGAGCTGTTGAACTCGCGGAATTAGTTACTTCTATTTGGAAAGAATACGAACACATCCTGGAACATGGTTGCGTTCTGAAAGTGAGTGCCCGAGGCACCAGGGCTCGCTTGTTGCCTTTGAGATGATTGGCTAAGCGATCCACCATCGAAGCCGTTTCAGCCCTTTGTAGCGAAGTGTGGAATCATTTTGTACAGTAACGTATCACGTTATCGCGCATGCAGGTAACTACTCTGTAGTCCCTGCGACCCCCTCGAAAATGCCGCGATAGACATCCTTCAGCGCAATAGAGCATCCGATGCTAGCCAGTTGCAGCACGGCGTCCATTCCCTTGTGATACGAGACCAGCCAGTTCCCGTCCGCCTGCGGAGCGAAGTGTTCGATTAGGACCTCGTCCGTATGCACCAACAGGTAATCTTTTAGCGAAGAGATTTCGCGATACAGTGCAAATTTCTTTCCGTGGTCGTAATCTTCGGTTGAAGGTGACAACACTTCGGCGACAACAATCGGACTTTCCAAAAGATCACCATCTAGAATTATCGACCCGCCGCAAGCCACTGACAAATCCGGATACACATAGCTATGCCTTTTTCCAACATGCACCCGCATATCGGAGTTATAGGTCAAGCAGTTGCCGCCTTCTAACTGCTTCATTAGCTCAAAAGCAAGTCGTAGTGCCAACTGCGAATGCCGACCAGTTCCGCCAGACATGGCGTACATTTCCCCATCCACAAATTCGCTCTTGTATTCGGCAGCGCGGTCAAGGGCAAGATAATCCTGCTCGCTTAACATTGTTGATGGTTGAGTTGCCATGTTTTCATTATGACTCGGAAATCACTAGCGAATTCGAAACGAACCCAATCCCCCGCCAGTGCCCATTGAAAAATAAAATTAATCCCAACTAATTCAATGCCTTGCCAAACCACCTGTTCGGAATCGGCCATGCATGCTGTACTGTAATCGCAGGAAGAACAAATCGCTGGCCAGCGTGCTTCCTCTGGAAAAGTCCGCGCGGTATCCAAAGTTCATAGGAAATCCCGGTCCTCAAATCTTCGATAAGTAAACCCGAAAAAGAGCAAAGGACCCGGTGCTCCGTTTAGAAGTTAAAAGCGACAGTATTGCATCCAAGGCCGAAGTGTCACTTTTATATGCACGTACTTACACATTTGACTCCAGCCCAACCTCTGATATAGCATTCGGAATCGATTATTGATTTTGGCGAGAGGCCCTCATTTTGACGAAACTGTTTTTTTCCTTGGCG
>JAYWBH010000420.1:0-5075 GCA_043781815.1 Bryobacterales bacterium
CAATGGTGTTGCGTCCGCCTTCAATTAAAATCTTCGGATCAACCATACCTGAGAGTGCCATCACTTTGCCGTCGCGCTTCAAGGCGTAGGCCATCGCCAATGCATCGGGATGGCAGGGCACTGGCAGAATATCTTCCTTGCGAAATACGCTGGTCTGTTCTGCGATCCGCCGCCTCACCTCGCTGACGGTCAGTCGTTCTGGTTGCGGTAAATCATGCCGACCCGCAACTTGAATTGGCTGGAAAGTCACGCCACGCACGCAGGGCTGTTTTAAGGCGTAGTCAATCACTGATCCCATCTCATGATCATTCAGTCCGCGCTGCAACGTGACCACCAACGTTGTGGAGACACCGTGGCGATTCAGCCGTTCCATCGCCCGTTCCCGTACAGATCGTAAATCAGCGCCGCGAAGGGCAAGAAGTGGGGCCGCTTCCAAAGAATCGAATTGCAGATACAGTTCAAAATCGGGCATGAACTCCGCCAACCGCTTAGCAAAATCCTCATCTTTCGCAATCAGAATGCCGTTGGTGTTGACCATTAAATGGCGGATGGGGCGCTGCTTCGCCAAACGAAGGATCTCGAAAAAGTCTGGATGCAGCGTGGGCTCACCGCCGGAAATCTGCACCACATCGGGATGCCCTTCACTGGCAACAATCGCATCTAACATGCGCTCAATCTCAGCCACGGAGCGATAACCGGGTCGGTGTGGACCACTGGACGCGTAGCAAACCGGGCAGGTCAAATTGCAATGATCGGTGATTTCAATCAGCGTCAAACACGAATGCTGTTCATGGTCTGGACACAGCCCACAATCATACGGGCAACCATATTGAATGGGTGTGTGCCAATGATTGGGCATCTCCGGTGGCTTAATGAAGACCTCGCGGGTGCGTTTGTAATAGTCGATATCGTCGGCCATCAAGACCCGTTCGAATCCATGACGCGGGCAGCGCTTCAACATGTAAACGCGATCTTCTTCGAATACGATTTTGCCTTCCACTTTCTGAAAACAGGTGGAACAAATGGACACCGTTGTGTCATAGAAAAGGTACGGTCTTACTTTAGCCATGGCTGGTTAGCCACCTCCGAATGTCCGTTGCGTAGTAGATGAGGCAGGCTAGCGCCGCCCATTGGATTGCCGTCAACCCAGCCATCGCCACACCCGGCTTTAGAAAATCAATCAACAAACGCCAAGCCATATAGGCCACCATGAAAAGTTTGAAACGGTCACCGGGTTGGGGCAAGTGAATGCGAGTCAAGACCACAGCCAGAGTCAGGCAGAAGGCCACTTCATAGAGTTGCGTAGGATGGCGGCGCACCCCGTCGCCATAGTCATAACCCCAGGGCATTGTAGTTGGCAGTCCATGGGTTTGATCTTCCAGACCAGCCATCCAACAGCCGATGCGACCAACGGCTGTTCCAACGGCTAACGGAATCGCAAATAGATCGCCAGTGCGCTGGGTGATGCCGAGGGCCTTTTTCATTAGCTCTACGCCGATCAAGCCGCCGAGAAGTCCGCCAACAATGGTTTTACCAAGCAATGAAAAATGCGCCGGATCTTCCAGTGCAGCGAGCACTCGCGATCCCATTGCGGCACCAAAAATCGCCGTACCGATCACCAACCAGCGCGTCGAGCCTTCAACAGTGTCACCCAGGCGTCGCCGCTGCCACCAGAACAATTGCCCACCCACAAAGTATCCTGCAGACTCGAAAATCAGATGCAATGTAGAGGCGGTCACGGTCCCACCAGTTTACATAGTTCCGCATCATGAGAAAGAAAGATCGCGACTGGTTGGTAGCGCGCAGCAAAGGCGGGACCAGTTAGGTTCGTTTCAACGGGTATGTTTTGTTGTGCTGCCTCAGTTAGGTTCGTTTCAACAGGTCCGTTTTGTTTTGCTGCCCCAGTTAGGTTCGTTTCAACGGGTCTATTTTGTTTTGCTACCTCAGTTAGGTTCGTTTCAACGGGTCTGTTTTGTTTCGCTGCCTCAGTTAGGTTCGTTTCAACGGGTATGTTTTGTTGTGCTACCTCAGTCTGACTCGAATGGAAATTGGCCGGCTACAGAGTCGATGGCGATAACAATTGGATGGCGGTGCCCTGGTTAAGCTGCTGATATTGATGTCGTGGGCTGGTATTTGAGAAATTTTGCGTAGGTGCCATGGGTGAGTAGTCCGATGATTTGAGCTTGCCTTTTCCGTCTGAATGCATGGCAACGAATAGAATAGCAGGCGTGTGTGCGGACGGGCCTAGTAAGTGGTTTAGAATCAGGGAAAATAAGCTTGTGAATCGAATTTTCTGAGGACTGATTTCTTCTTTATTTACGCACATCGATTTCGTGGTGAAGTCCAGAGAGCCGCACACCTTACCGAGATCGGGCAGATCGGAGACAGTGCAGGACGCAAGAAACACGATCCGGCGCGAACGAGGGGATTCATCGATTCGTAATGTAGCCGATGGCTTCGCAGAGCGCGGCTTAGACTTTTTATTCTAAAATAAATTTCTTTTTGAAAAACATAGATTTTTATTTTGAAAATAATTAAAAATAATCATTGACACCCCCCCCCGTTCGAAGTATTCTAACGCTGACTCCCAAAATACTAGAACTCACTTTCTGAAGGAATAGCTCGGGAATACCTGAACAAGATATTCGGAAAAGTAAGCAATAATTGCCTCTTTAGGCAACCGCAGTAGATTCCGTGTGCCCAAACAAGCTTCATAGGAACAACTGAGTGAAATAAGAGTGAAATCTGTGAAAATCATGAAATTCAATCCTTTCTACAGCAAGTCCGTACTTAGCTTTCTGGTGGTATTCGCGCCAAACGCTACCGCACAACCAAACATTTCCCCTGCCAAAACTGCCACTATTACCGGCAAAGTGGTGGATTCCAATGGCCTCGCTCAACAAGCGAACGTAAGCGCAGTTGCCGGTCAATTCGTTTTTCAAACGCTGACTGGCACCGGCGGCACTTTCGTTTTCAGGGATTTACCTGCTGGCAGTTATGCGTTTTGCGGCGTTCCAACAAGCTCAACCTGGGATGCTGATCCGTTCCGAAAAACCAAGGTAATCGATGATCCATTCGTCGATTCCTGCGCATTAATCGATTCCTCAACTCCTCGCGTTTCCGTGAAAACAGGGGAGAGTGTTGCCGGTGCTTCACTCATCTTGAGGCGAGGGCGTTTGGTGACTGTGCGGATCAACGATTCAGCAAAACTTCTTCCGGCACAGGACAGTAAACAACCAGGGAAAGAATTAGGCATCCGCATCGTGGGCAACTCAGGAATAGTGCATCGAATGCGAATTCTCAGTGTGGATTCCGGCGGTCGTACGCACGGCTTCGTTGTTCCTTATGACGAAGTGCACAAATTGTTTATCCAAAGTAACGATTTCGATTTGAAAGACGAGAGTGGAAAAGATCCTGCGCTTTCCCCTGTTCAGTTCTCTATCAGTCGCGGCGGGCCAGACGTGCAAAGAGTGATCAGCGTCAACACCAAGGCGGGAAAATGAGACTCTCTTTACGTCACCTCTTCCTTACTGCGCTCCTGGCCGGAACAATGGGTCTTCCGCTATTCGCCCAGCCTTGGACGCTCAGCACCAGCCCCACCTCTGGCAATGCTGCGAATCAGAATTTCGTATTCACCTTTACGCACCCTTTGGGATATCAGAACTTGGACGTGGTCAACGTGTTGATCAACCGGTACCTGGACGGAGGATCTGCCTGCTATCTTGCTTATAGCCAGCCAGCGAACGTTCTTTATCTTGTGCCCGACGTAGGCCCTGGTGGGGCATTACTTGTTGCACCAACCTCAAATAGCCAATGCACGGTGAATTCCTGGTCCACCTCAAAGGCTGGCCCAACCTTAGCGTTGAATGTGAACCTTTCCTTTAGTTCCGCATTTGCCGCAAACATTGGTGGAAACAACGCAAACAATAAGGTGATCTATCTTGCCTCTCGGGATCTGAGTTTGAATTCAGGCTGGCAACCTTCGGGTGTATGGCGAGTTCCACCAACTGCTTCCAGCAATCAACAGGCGCTCAGCCTAAGCCCTGCGCGAAATACTTCGCAGACCGTGCAATATTCCGCAGTGCTTGCCGACAACTCGACCAACTTCCAAGGCCTGGGCACCGTGAACATCTTAATCAATAGTGCCATAGACGGCAATCGAGCCTGCTACTTGGCTTACGTGAAAGATGGTCCCACCTACCTGGTGGGAGACGATGGAGCCACGTTAATGCAACTAAACCAACCTGGGTCCGTATCGAACAGTCAGTGTACCGTGAATCCTGGCAACACCAATACCAGCACCATAGGTAATCAGCGTACCGCCAATCTGAACGTTACCTTCAACAATGCCTGGACCGGGTCAAAGGTAGTGTACATCGCTGCCAGGAATGATGCGGGTGCATCCAGTTCCGATTGGCAGGCGCTCGGCACTTGGATGCAGACCGGCGGCGGCGGGAATGTGACGCCTACCAGTGTTACCCCATCGTCCGGCAGTGGCACGTCGCAGTTGTTCGTGGTCCACTATGCTGACCCATTCGGGCCATCGGACATCGCCGACGGTAAGATCCACTTCAACTCCTCTTCTAACGGACAAAGTGGCAACAACGCCTGCCAAGTGGAATGGACAGCTTTGGGAAGCCTCAGCTTAATCAGTTCCTTTGGGGTGGTTACTGGAACGTTTGGTGGGGCCAACCCAATTTCCAACACATTCTGCACTGTGGACACATCGGCATCATCGCTGACCTCGACCGCGAACGGATATGATGTGCGCGTGAAGGTGACGTTTAACCCCACTTTCATTAATGCGACAACTTCGCACCAGATCTATGCTTCAGGACGCAATGCTGCGGGAACCGGGCCGCCAGCTGTCATTCTCGGCACCTGGAATACACCACCCCCGAGCACAGCGGGTACCATAACCTCGAACCCTGCCTCGCGAACTATTGTTCAGGGTGGTACCGCGCAGTATCCGCTTACCATCACTCCACCATCGGGATTCACTGGCGCGATGGTGCTATCCACCAGCAGTTTACCCCCTGGCACAAGTGCAAACTTCAGCCCTTCGTCCGTTACGG
>JAYWBH010000421.1:0-5048 GCA_043781815.1 Bryobacterales bacterium
ACGAACCCTGTGCGCTTGTTGCCATCCACAAATGGGTGGTTCTGAACTATGCCTGCCGTGTAAATGGCAGCCATCCGAATGATATCGACGTTTTCAGAATACGCAAAATATTGCTGTGGTCGGGCCAAAGCAGATTTCAGCAACGTCTCATCACGCAGACCAGAAGCTCCGCCGTGCAGTGCTAGCAATCGCTCGTGCAATGTGAGCACTAACTGCTCTTCAACCCAGATCGGTTCGGTCATTTGGCTAAAATGTGAAGGGCGTTCCGATAGCGGCTGATGATATCTTCAGCCTTCGCCATTTTCTGTTCAAACGTAGGGTCGTAGGGGGTAAGGCGGTATGTCCCATCGGCTGCTTCAATCAGGAATAACGGCGCTCCCTCTGCCGAATGCAGACGGTTGATGACTTCCTTAGGCAGCACCACCCCAAGGGAGTTGCCTACTTTGCGCACTTTGAGTTCTATCATGGCAATGTTATTACTACTGTAATAACATTCTAGAGAAAGCACAAGGTCTGATCAATTGTGCTCTGGCGGAGTTCCTGGCTTGCGCTTGAATTCATCGGGAAACTCTGCCGCCTTGCCTCGTTCCGGACTGCGCAACCCCTGTTGCCCGCCACGGTCCCGTTGCAATGGAATATTCATTCCGTTGGTCTCTTCCAAAATATCAAACAGGCGTTTCCGCAATTGAACCACAATCGGCTTATGCTTTTCGCTGAAAATCAGGTTGCGCGATTCCAGTGGATCTTCTTCCAAATCGTATAACTCGTCAATGTCCCAAATCCCCTGATAGCGGATGAACTTATACTTGTCGCCACGCAAGGCATGCATGGTCGGAGTCTGCGGAAAGTTACGCTCCCAGTAATATTCATACAACAGTTCATTGCGCCACTGGGTCTTTTCGCCTTTAACCAACGGCAGCCAACTCTTGCCGTCTAACCCGCCGGGGATCTCAGCGCCTGCGGCTTCCAGAACTGTTGGCATAATATCCAGCCCGGCAACCACTTCCTTCACTTTGCGGCCACCTTGAAACATTGCCGGGCAGCGAGCCAGCAGTGGAACGCGCATGGATTCCTCATAGGCCGTACGCTTGTCAATCAAGCCGTGCTCACCAAAGGCGAAGCCATTATCGCCCATATAAATCACCAGAGTGGAATCCAATTCGCCGCGCTTACGAAGTTCCTCTAAAACTCGACCCACACTTTCATCTACGGCCATCAATGTTTCTGCATAGCGTTTGTAGTAATCGGCAATGTCCAAAGTAGAGTGATACGGATAATCGACTCCGTGCCAGGAGTTACGCTGATTCTTCACCCACATGGGTCGATTGCGGGCCATGTTCCCATCCATCGCCATGGTTGGTGGATAAGTGAACTTGGCATCTTTATAGCGACCTTTGTGTCGTGGTGCGGGTTCGAACTCGGCGTGCACTGCTTTGTGCGAAAGGTAGATAAAGTAGGGTTGATCCTTGGGCAGAGTGCGCATCCAGTCCAGTGCATAGTCCGTCAGTTCGTCGGTGATGTAACCCTTCTGCGGTACCTTCTTGCCGTTGACATTCAAACCATTCGGATTCGGCAAATAGGTTCCTTGCCCCAAAAAACTAACCCATTGATCAAAGCCCGGTTTCGGCGCATCGGTTTCGGCACCCATATGCCATTTACCAAAGAATCCGGTCTTGTAACCTGCCTTTTGTAAGTAAGAAGGGAAGAATACTGTGCCTGGGGGAATGGGTGTTCCGTTGTCCACAATGCGATGCTTGTGGGCATAAACACCAGTCAAAATCGACGCACGGCTGGGGCTACACAGTGCCGTAGTTACAAATGCATTTTGAAAGTGAGCACCCTCGCGCGCCAAGCGGTCCAACTGCGGCGTCTCCAGCCAGGGCTGCGTCTTCAGGAACCCTAATGCATCGTAACGATGATCGTCACTCAGAATGTAAATCACATTCCGAGGCTTGCTGGGCTGGGCCGCAAGATTACCCGTAAGATGCGCAGTAGCAAGGCCCATGGTGGCCAGCATTTGTCGTCGGTTCATGGCTTCCACCTTAGCAGATTACTTTCAATTATCCTCGTAGCAGTTGTGGGAGTTTGTCGAAATGTTCGTCGCGGGAAAGCAGAGTCAGTTCATATTGAACAGATAGGCTGGCAATCCATAAGTCATTGGTGGGAATAGGGGTTCCCGCCTTGCGAAGTTGAAAGAATAGTCTGGCGTAGTAGTCTGAAGTATCTCTGTCTGCAAAAAGAACGCCAATTCCAGGCTGATGCAGAAACTGATGCAGTAACCGGTGATTGTTCTCCGAACGATTTCCGGCTAGGAACCCAGCCTTAATTTCACCCATTGTTACAAAAGGAACCCAAACTTCAACAGCTTGCTCCGCCTGTTCTACTATTTTCGGGTCCCCACGGAGCAAGTCCGTCAGCCGGTTGGTATCCAGTAAAACTTTCATTGCCAAAGACTTACGTCGATCTTACGCTGTTCTTCCAATACCTTGTCGAACTCGGCATCCTCTTCCCATTGTCCAGCAATTCCAGCAAGGGAACGATAGGTGCGGCCAGAGACCCCAGAAATACTGGTTAACTCTTCTACTATCAATTGGTTAAAACTAATATTTCTACGCATTGCTTCCTGCCTCAACGCTTCATCCACATTGGGTGGAATTCCACGAATGGTGTATTGAATTTTTTCAAGCGCTCGTACAACAGCCTGTGTAGTCATAATATGCCTACATCGTACCACATTTCAGAATCTACTTCAAGCATATTCTCCCCACCCCCGCTCAACTTTATCAAAACTCCATTCAATAGATCTACCACTAACCAACTTTGAAATGGCGCAAAGGTGAGCGGGAACCAGTTACACTAACCTCATGACGCCCCAATTCACTGGCTTCCCCAAAGTCGGCCTGGATTTCCTGCGCAAACTAAAGCGCAACAACAATCGCGAATGGTTTCTGGCCCATAAAGAAGTATTTGACTTGCAGGTGAAGGCACCAATGATCACTCTAGTTGACGCTTACAACGCTCAATTAGCCAAACTGGCACCGCTGCACATCAACCCATCGAACAAAGCGTTGTACCGTATTTATCGCGACACCCGTTTCAGCAAAGACAAACCCCCCTATAAGACCCACATCGCCGCCGTGTTTCCGCACCAAGGGATGGCCAAGCATTCATCTGCTGGTTTCTTTTTCAGCATTGGAGCAGACGGCATTGAATTCGCCGCAGGAATTTACATGCCTGAGCCAGATCAACTGGTCGCGCTACGCTCCCACATTGCGGAAAATTATAAGCAACTGAAGCGGATCATCGACAACAAGACATTGATGCGGCTCATGGGCGAAATGAAAGGGGAACAGTTGACGCGTCCACCAAAGGGTTTTGCGGCTGATCATCCGGCTATTGAATTGCTACGTTGCAAGCGCTGGGTATTCTACGATTCGCAGTTGATGGACCTGAGCATAGCTTCTACACCAGAGCTTCTGGTAGCCTTGTTGGCAAGAACCAAGGCGTTGGTGCCATTTACCGACTTCTTGAACCAGCCCTTGATACCCATGCATCGCCGCAAAGAGACCATGCGAGAGCTGCTGGAGTTTTAAGAGTGGTCACCATGCCATCCAAACTATATTTCGACCAATATCAACCTCTTACAAAAAATCAAGGGCCGACTCTTCCTTTTTATCTGCTCCAATCTTGAACAAGAAGAGAAAACCGCTGCGCAGCGTTCTTCCTACATAAAGCCTAGCGAACCGTAACGTTTGCCAAGGCCTCGAATCGATTCGAGTTTCACAATCACTAGGTAAGCCGGTCAAAGACATGGAAAACCTGGATCGCTTTCACGGTTGCGGGACCGGAAAAGTGAGCTGGTAACACCAGTAAAGCTGCTTGTGGTGGGCAGCCTGAAGGGCGAAGTGTCTTTGATCGGTCATGCCTTATAAAACAGACGCTCGCACCCTTCGTATCGAAGGAAGGAATCCATGCAGGAACGGATGCCGTTGTACAATAAACAATCTTAAATCGCCCATGGTCCAGCCAACCTCTCCATTAAAAATCATCGTGCTTATACCTCTCCGCGACGATTGGGCATCTTCAGCAGAACTCATCCGTCGGCTGGATCAGACCCTTGCTGCTTATCCCTGTATCCTTGACGTTTTAATTGTCGATGATGGCTCTCAGCAAGCCTGCAACCCAGCGGACTTTCAATCCCAGTTCACCGTTGTGCGCACCATTCGTATTCTTCGGTTACGCCGTAATCTGGGCCATCAACGGGCCATTGCCATTGGTCTTGTCCACGTGGAACAGTCCCTTGCCTGCGATGCAGTCCTTGTGATGGATGCCGATGGGGAAGACACTGCCGACGGCGCTCTACAACTGATCCGTGCTTACTCCGAATGTCAACCTGGAACCCAAGCCATCTTCGCCGAACGGAGCCGTCGCACAGAGAGTTTAATTTTTCGATTCTGCTATCTGCTCTACAAAGGCCTGCATCGACTCCTTACCGGCATCGGGGTACGCGTGGGAAACTTCAGTATTTTACCTTCGTCCCAACTCAGCACTTTAGTGGTCATGTCTGAGCTTTGGAATCACTATGCAGCAGCGGTTTTCCGCTCAGGCCTTCCCTTCACCATGATTCCCATTCCGCGCGGACACCGGATCACCGGAACTTCCAAAATGAATTTCATCTCACTTGCAGCGCACGGCATGAGTGCCATTTCAGTATTCGGAGATGTAGTTGGTGTACGACTTCTGGCCGGATCCATCGCCGCACTGCTGTTGCCCATTCTCAGTATTGTTGGCGTGGCCCTCTTCCGTTTATTCACCGGCCATCCAGTCCCTGGGTGGACCTTTTACACCATCGGAGCAATCGCCATAGTTCTTATTCCGTTCATCACCATTGCCACTAGTTTCACGTTTACATTGCTTTCCAGTAGAATGCATTTCAGCTTTGTGCCTCTGCGCGATTGCGCATTGTTCGTGGCCGGAACTCAGGACATCTACCCCAATGAGTGACTTCAAATATGAAGGTTCCGAATTGGATTTGTTCGCCGACGTCC
>JAYWBH010000422.1:0-5047 GCA_043781815.1 Bryobacterales bacterium
CATTCAGGGAACAATTAAAGATCCCTCCGACGCCATCTTGCCCGGTGCTTCCGTCACCGCAACCAGTGTTGGAACTGGAATTCCGATTACCCGTGAAACCAATACAGCCGGATTCTTTGTAATTACGCCACTGCAGGCGGGCGAGTATTCGGTTACGATCAAAGCCAATTTCGGCACCTTAACTACACAAGCCAATCAACCACGCAAACTGCAAATCAGTGCGCATATTAGTTTTTAAGACTGGAGAATTTATTCATGAATCATTTACGATCCGCACTTTGCTGGCTACTGCTGGCCATCGTTCCGGCTATCGGTCAGCCGCCTCCTGCTGCCTCCTATGACGATCCTCGGAATCTTCCACTTTCTCCGGAGGTTCATGCGGATCGGTCCATCACTTTCCGAATGTATGCACCGAATGCGAAGGAAATCCTGATTGTGGGGCCAACGATTGTTGCGGCACTCAAGGGCACTATGGCCATGACCAAGGGCGACAAAGGTGTGTGGAGCTTTACCACGCCACCACTTGATGCAGCAATTTACAGTTATGGGTTCGCCATTGATGGAGCCATGCGCGTTCCAGACCCGGCAAATCCGAATGTGGAAGGACGTCGCTGGGGGCATACGAGCTATGTCGAAGTTTCTGGCGACCCGCATACGCCTCGCGACTATCGAGCCGTAGCTCATGGCACGCTGCACACTCATTTTTACGATTCCAAAGTGTTGAATGAAGCTCGTGGCTTTGTGGTTTATACGCCGCCAGGTTACGAATCGTCGAAGAGTCACTACCCTGTGCTGTATCTTTTGCATGGGTCTACGCAGACAGAAGAATCGTGGTCTAAGGTAGGTGGTGCGCAAATTATTTTGGACAACCTGTTGGCCGATGGCAAGGCCAAGCCAATGATTATTGTGATGCCATACGGGCACATCGGTCGGCAGATGATTCCAACGTCGGGTGGTCAGGGTCGGCCCGGTCCAGGTCCGATGGCAGTTGCTATGAGTGCATTCGAGAAGGACTTCATGGGTGAAGTAATTCCGCTGGCCGAACAGAAATATCGGATTCTAAAAGGTACTGCGAACCACGCGATTCTGGGACTTTCCATGGGTGGTGGGCAATCGATGAGCGCGGGACTGCATCATCCGGAAATCTTCGGCTACATTGGTTCATTCAGCGGTGTCAGCAACTACCGCACTGAGATGGAAAAGATGGGGGCCTCCACTCTCAACAAGTACCGCATGATATGGATCGGCTGCGGCACTGAGGATTCAATTTATTCCGCGAACAAGGCTGTTTCGGAATGGATGACAACGAACAAAGTGGTACATACATTTCGCAGCATTCCTGGGGCGCACGTTTGGCCTGTTTGGCATAAGTTCCTTGCCGAAACGGTTCCACTTCTATTCACCACGAGCGCTAAAAAGTAACCGAACAGAGACAGGAAAATTCAATGATAAGAATTAGTCACAGAATAAGTAAAGTAGCGTTTCGCGCAGGCCTGGCGCTTGTTGGCATTTTGCAATCCGCCATTGCTGGCGAATGGACCACGTTTGGGCACGATCCGCAACGCACGGGCTGGGCCTTTGAGGAGACCACACTCAATCCGACAAATGTCCCGCAAATGGGTCTGTTGTGGAAAGCCAAAGTGGACAACCAGTTCTACAGCCTTTCCGCCATAACTGCACCTGTTGTGGCAAACAACATCTCAACCGTAAAGGGGATTCGCAATGTGGTTTATGTTGCAGGAATCAGTGGAACTGTATTTGCTTTGGATGCGCAAACCGGCGAAGAACTTTGGAAGTATGCATTCAAGACGGTAGCGCTTCCCGGTAAGGGTCGCTATCAGGGAACGTTCCTTTGCCCCAACGGAATTACTGCCACGCCAGTGATTGATAAGAGCACTGGAATTCTGTATGTGATCGCATCCGATGGCGCACTGTACGGACTGGATCTGGGCGGTGGCAAAGTTCGCTATGGTCCAGTGCAATTCGTCGCGCCCTTTGCTAAGAGCGCTAGTCTGAATCTGGTTGACGGAGTGATTTATACGACGCTGGCACAAGGCTGCGGCACTGGTGTTTCGGGTGTCTACTCGATTGATGTGCGCGATCCGCATCGCCCAATCATTCGGCAAATGCTGTTATCCAATACGGACACTGCGGGCATCTGGGGTCGGGGTGGTCCAATCATCGGAAAGGACGGCAAGATTTATGGCGGTACTGCAGATGGTCGAACGGATCCGATTGCTGGGGACTTTTCCAATATGGTGGTTTCGATCGCAACGAAAGACCTTTCGTTGACTGACTATTTTTTACCTGCCAATTGGGAAGTGATTCGGCGCAAAGATTTCGATCTGGGTGCTTCCAGCCCGGTGTGGTTTGGTTGGAAGAATCGCGAGTTGGTAGCGGGTGGATTCAAGGAAGGTGTGATCTATCTGATGGATGCTCAAAGTCTGGGGGGGAAAGATCACCAGACTCCGATTTATGTATCGCCGCGTCTTGGAAATGACAAGGCCTCGTGCTGCGAAGGTCACGGAATTTGGGGCGGTTTATCCACATATCGCGATACCGATGGGCAGACTTGGTTGTTCAGCCCAATGGGTGGACCGCCATCGTCCACAGGGCCGCGCTTCCCCATCACCAATGGCGAAAATCCTCACGGCAGCGTAATGGCCTTCAAAGTAGTTGCCGATCCCAAGACGCAGAATCCCATACTGGAACCGGCTTGGATTTCAGGTGATTTCAACGTTCCCGACCCCGTAATCATTGCCAACGGAGTTGTCTTCGGACTCTCCACCGGGTCGAATGAAGTACAGCGCGGCGGTGATGCAAAGCGATTACTAAACACCCATCCTGCCGTTCTCAAAGCGCTGGACGCAAAGACAGGCAAAGAGCTGTACAACAGTGGCGATGCCATGTCGAGTTGGGTGCATTTTAGTGGCCTGGCGATTGCCGATGGCCGCGTGTATGCCGTGGATCATGATTCCACGGTGTATTGCTTTGGACTAAAAAAGTAACAGGGGAAACGCAATGAAAAGAATTCTATGTGTAGCGGCTGGATTGCTAATGCTGGCATCAGCCGGGTTTAGTGCCGATAAACAAATCCTGATGATCGCTGGTAAACCAAGCCATCCACCGGGTCAGCATGAGCACAATGCAGGCGTGCTGTTGTTGTCGAAGTGGCTGAATACTGTTCCAGGAATCCACACCACAACATCGTTGAGTGGAGCTTGGCCCGATGCCGCAGAGTTCGATAAAGCTGATGCGATTTTCTTTTTTTGTGACGGAGGGGAAAATCATTTAGCTTTCCAAGCCGACCATCCTGCAATCATCGGAAAAGCTGCTGCGCGCGGCGTAGGGTTGATGTTCATGCACTTTGCTACGGAGCCTCCGGCGCAAAGCGGACATCAGGAAATGCTGGATTGGATCGCTGGTTTCTTTGACTTGAACTACACTATCAATCCCTTTTATGAAGCCGAGTTCAATGCACTTCCCGCACACCCCATTACGCGAGGCGTCAAGCCGTTCAAGATCAAGGATGAATGGTATTACAACATTCGCTTCCGCGAGAGTTTGCGCAATTTCACAGGAATCCTGATTACCACGCCTCCGGCAGACACCATCAAGGCCGATGGAATCCGCAGCGGCAATGCCGACGTCCGCACCAAGATCGGGCAACCGCATTTTGTGTCCTGGGCTGGAGAAAGGCAGGATGGTGGAAGATCAGTTGGATTCAATGGTGGCCATTATCATTCCAATCTGGGAGATGAAAACTTCCGAAAAATTGTGCTGAATTCACTGGTTTGGATCACCAAGGCGGAGGTGCCAGCCAAGGGTGTGGAAGTTACGGTAACACCGGCAGAGCTGGCAGAAAATCTGGATCCGAAACCGATGCGCCCGCGTCCACCGGTAGCGGCACCTCCGGCTGAAAAGTAAGCAGATAGAACTTAGCCATGCTGCAACAGATCAGTGAGGTTTGAAATTTTGAAGAACACGACGCGACGAAAGTTTCTGCAACTGGTTCCTGCCGGGGCCGCCCTATCCTCCCTCCCAGCTACTCACGCCGCACTTGCCGATCCAGGTCCGCTGACACTTTGGTACAAACAACCTGCTGTTAAATGGGAAGAAGCGTTGGCAATCGGAAACGGTCGCCTGGGTGCGATGATCTTTGGCGGTGTGGAAAAAGAACGGCTCCAGTTGAATGAGATCACTGTTTGGTCGGGCAAGCTGGAAAAATCAGCAGACCGTAAGGAATCGTATAAGCAGATTCCTGAAATCAGAAAGATGATTGAAGAGGGCAAATATGTGGATGCTGGAAAAGCCATGTCCACCCACATGACCTGTGAAAAAGGCGGTAGATTTGGCCGTGACAGCTACGGTTCCTATCAAACGTTAGGTGATCTCAATCTGGAATTCGCATCGATAGCAGGTGAAGTTACTAACTATCGGCGCTGGCTGGATATCAACCAGGCGGTGGCAGGCGTCACGTTTGAAGCGGGTGGCAAGGTGTGGACGCGCGAACTGATTTCCTCGGCTGTTGATCAGGTAATCGCCGTTCGCATCGCTTGCAGCGCCAAAGGATCAGTGACGTTCAACGCCAATCTATCCCGCATCAAATGGGCAGAGACCAAGCAGGCTGGTCCAAACACGCTGACCATGACCGGGACAAGCCTTGGCCAAACCGATGACTTGAAGTACGAAGCGCAATTGCGGGTGGTGACGCAGGGTGGAACCCTTTCCATTGTGGATGGACGCATCAACGTTAAAGACGCCGACGAAGCCACACTCTTCATAGCCGCCGGCACCGACTATATTCTGAACTATGCCAAGGAATACAAGGGCGCCGATCCTCACGCAGCAGTTTCCGCAACCATGGAAAAGGCAGTGAAGCGACCCTTTGCCAAAATCAAGTCTGACCACGTCAAAGATCATCAACGCTACTTTCAGCGCGTCGCAATCGATTTAGGGCAATCGCCCAACGCATTGTTGCCTACGGATGAACGCCTACGGAAATTCAGCGCTGGTGAAGATGACCCCATGCTGATCTCGCTCTTCT
>JAYWBH010000423.1:0-5045 GCA_043781815.1 Bryobacterales bacterium
ACTTTTGTTGGCGGTGACAGCACCCCATCGCAAACAGCGTGGGGCGTTTTAGGATTACTGGCTGGTGGCGACACTACTTCTGAAAGTCTCATGCGTGGGGTTGAGTATTTGATAGAGACGCAGCGGCCCGATGGGGGATGGGATGAACTAAACACCACTGGGACTGGATTTCCCAAGGTGTTCTATTTGAGTTACCACATGTATCGTGATTCGTTTCCGTTGCTGGCGTTGGCGGAGTTTTTGAAGCCGCAGGTGGGAACCTAAGAATCGAGTGAAGCCACTCATTTTGGTGACCGGTGCTTCGGGATTTGTGGGCTGGCACGTGGCCAGCTTGTTAGTGGAAAAAGGCTATCGGGTCCGGGCTATGGTGCGACCCACAAGTCAGTTGAAAGAGTTGGACGTGGAACGGGTGCCCGGTGATTTGAGAGATTCGGCATCACTGGAAAAGGCTGTGGTGGGATGCGCCGGAGTGTTTCATGTGGCGGCGGATTATCGGCTATGGTCGAAGCATCCCAAAGATATGTATCTTTCAAATGTGGACGGAACCAGGAATCTGTTAGAGGCTGCGCGTCGTAGTGGTGTTGAACGGGTAGTTTATACCTCTACCGTTGGATGTATGGGATTCAAAGATGGGGAATTAGCTGACGAGAATTCACCGGTGAACGTAGCTGCGATGACAGGCCACTATAAAAGATCCAAATTTCTGGCTGAAATGGCAGCGCTGCAATTTGCTCAGGAAAACTTTCCTGTTGTGATTGTGAATCCAACGGCACCTATTGGTGATCACGATAGTAAGCCCACACCAACAGGAAAAACGATCGTCGATTTTCTGCGTGGCGATATGCCTGCTTATTTGGATACTGGATTGAATCTGGTGGATGTTCGGAATGTGGCAGAAGGTCATTTGCTGGCCTTTGAAAAGGGTAAAGTTGGCGAGCGGTATATTTTGGGTTGCGAGAATTTGACGTTGCAACAGATTCTGGAACGCTTGGGAAAGCAATCGAATCGACGTGCTCCGAAGGTGAAAATCCCTTACGCTGTGGCATATTTGGCGGCATTGGCAAGTACCGGTTGGGCCGAAGTGAGCGGTAATCCGCCAAGGGTTCCACTGGAAGCAGTGAGAATGGCGAAGAAGAAAATGTGGGTGTCCTGCGATAAGGCTAAGCGGGAATTAGGCTACTTGCCAACCAGCGTAGACGCAGCATTGAAGCGCGCCGTAGATTGGTTTCAAGGGAATGGGTATTGTTGAAGACAATACTGGCAGTTGCTGCGGAAAAGATAGAGTTTGAAGGGGTATTGCGCCATGCTCGCGACGTCCGTAAGGAGCCTTGGCCAGTGCAATTCGCCTGTTCAGCGATGGTGGGTCCCAACCGGTGGTTGATGGTGGCTCATGGTCCGGGACCGAAGCTGGCACTGGATGCCGTTGAAGCAGGCTTAGTATCTGGCCAGACGATTGAATTGTTCTTAAGCATGGGAATGTGTGGCGCGCTACATCCGCACTTTGCAGTGGGCGACGTTTTTGCTGCCACCGTTGTGTTTGCAGGGCAACGGGAGTTTGTCGCCAAGCTTCCCCAAAGTGGTAAGCCGTTTTTGAAAGGTCGGTTGATTTCTCAGGATCGCTTTGTGGGCACAGCGGCTGAAAAGAATGAGTTGCACGTGCTGGGCGCGCAAGTTGTGGAAATGGAAGCTGCGGCGGTGGCACTGAAAGCAGAGCAACTGGGCGTTCCTTTTTTTTGCATCCGGGTGGTGAGCGACACTGCTCTTGAGAATTTTTCAATCGATTTTAATCAATTGAGAGATACTGAAGGGCGGTTCAATAGAAAAATGATTGCGGTACAAGGATTGTTGTCACCTTTTAAGGGTTTGCCAAATCTAATAACCATGGCAAGAAGAGCGAAGACAACATCGAAGATTTTAGGGGATTTTCTTGCAGATTGTGAATTCTAACCAGCTTCCATCAACCATGCAAGCCGCCGTATATCGTGGAGATCAACAGGTATTTGTGGAAGAGGTTTCTGTTCCTCAGCTTGGCCACGGTGAAATTCTGGTGAAAGTAGAATCGTGCGGCATCTGCCATACAGACTTAAAGAAGATCGAATACGGTCTGCTGGCCCCGCCGCGCATTTACGGTCATGAAACGGCTGGTGTGGTGGCTGCGGTAGGGCAAGGCGTTACGAAATTCAAGCTGGGCGATGGGGTAATTGCGTTCCACCACATTCCTTGCCGGAAATGTTTTTATTGTCAACGAAATCTTTATGCCCAATGCCCCGTCTATAAACAAGTAGGAATCACAGCAGGATTTGAACCCGCAGGCGGCGGATTTTCGCAGTACATCCGCGTGATGGACTGGATTGTGGAAAGCGGAGTGGAAAAAATTCCAGAGGGTGTTAGTTTCGATACGGCCAGTTTTGTTGAACCGGTAAACACGTGTTTGAAGGCAATTGTCATTGCCGATCCCAGACCGGACGATTTGGCCGTGGTCATTGGGCAAGGTCCCATTGGCATGCTATTCACCATGATTTTGAAACACAAAGGCATCCGCACGGTAACCACAGACACAATGGAAAGCCGTCGACAACTTTCCAAACGGTTCGGTGCCGAGCAATGTTGGGACCCAAAATCGGTGGATGTAGAAACATTAATTAAAGAAATTACACACGGTCGTGGTGCTGACATAGTGTTTGTGGCCACCTCTGCACCCGGTGTGGTTGAGCAAGCCGTGGCCTGTTCCCGACCCGGTGCTAAGATCTGTTTATTCGCCCAGACCTCCCATAAAGAGCGAATTGAGGTGTCAGGTGCGGATATTTGTGTTGGGGAACGACTTTTATTTGGAGCCTATAGCGCGTCGGTGGATTTGCAAAAAGAGTCAGCAAACCTTGTTTTTAGTGGTGCTTTGCCGGTTGCGGAGCTAATTAGCCACCGTGTACCGCTTGGTTCCATCATGAAAGGATTTAACATGGCGTTGCATCCTGGCTCCAAATCCTTGAAAATTGTAGTTTGTCCTCAACTGCCAGGTACTGAAGTTCTAGAACTGAGTAGTACGTGTGTTTAGGGAAGTTGCACAAAAAAGGAAGCATGAGCTTACGAGCAGGTGATCCACAGTGGTGAAGGAAATGAAGGCTGCCGTCCTATACGGGAAGGAGCAGATCCGTGTTGAAACTGTTCCCCTGCCATCCATGGGGCCAGAAGACATTCTGGTAAAGGTTAAGGCCGCTTTAACTTGTGGTACTGACGTTAAGGTCTTTCGCCGGGGCTACCATGCCCGGATGATTGTACCTCCGGCGTTGTTTGGCCATGAATTGGCCGGCGATATTGTTGCCGTTGGCCACGCCGTGACCAAATTCAAGATCGGTCAGCGTGTGGTGGCCGCAAATTCAGCACCTTGCAAAGAATGTTTTTACTGCCGCCGCAATTTGGAAAATCTTTGCGAAGATCTGTTGTTCAACAACGGGGCCTACGCAGAATTTATTCGAATCCCGGCCAGAATCGTCAAGTACAACCTTTACGAGATTCCGGCGCACTTAACTTATCAGGATGCAGCGTTGATTGAGCCGCTGGCTTGCGTCATCCGCGGGCTGGATGAAACAAATGTGAAGCCCGGCGATAATATTGCCGTCATCGGACTTGGTCCCATTGGATTGATGTTTGTCCGCTTGGCCACGGCTGTGTATGGAGCGCGGGTGATCGCCATTGGACGTCGGCAAGGTCAGCTTGACCGGGCCATGCGCATGGGCGCGGCTGAAGCAGTATCCACAGCCGATACCACCGATATTGTAGGTGCTGTTCGGGCGCTGACCGACGGTCGTGGTGTGGATGTGGCGATTGAAGCCGTGGGCAAGCCCGATACCTGGGATCAAGCCGTGCACATGCTGCGTCGCGGAGGCACCGTGAATTTCTTTGGCGGCTGCCCCAACGATAGCCGTGTCGATTTAGAAACCAGCTTGCTGCACTACAGCGAAATTACCTGTAAGGCCAGTTTCCACCACACTCCGTATCATATTCGCAAAGCGTTGGATGCGGTTAGCCGTGGACACATTACAGCCCGTGATTTTGTGAACAGGGAAGAGCCACTCACCAATTTGTTGGAAGTGATGAAGTACCTGATGAGCCATAACGGCCACATGAAAACGGCGATTATTCCATAAGATTGTGCTTCAGCCGAAGGATTTTATCCGCGACCAACAAGCCATGAGTCGCGCCTGGACTCTGGCAGAGTCCTGCGGCTACACGCAATGGCTAGCTACCCATCATTACGAAAATTTTCATGTGGTCAGCGTGCTGCTTCCCAAGCGGCTTCATCAGGATTTTTATAACGTTTATTCCTTCTGCCGTTGGGCCGATGATCTAAGCGATGAAATCCCCGACATGGCCGAAAGTTTGCGTCTTCTGAAATGGTGGCGTAGCGAATTGGATTCCATGCTGGCTGGTAAGGCACGTCATCCGGTGTTTGTTGCCTTGGGTCCAACGGTGCTGCAACATCAATTGGAGCCATCATTGTTCCACGATTTGATCACAGCGTTTGAGCAGGATCAGGTGCAGACACGCTACAAGGATTGGGATGATTTATACCGCTATTGTAAGTACTCAGCAAATCCGGTAGGTCGTCTGGTGCTGGGCCTTTGCGGTTATCAGGGGGTGGAACGAAATCTACTTTCTGATTCCACTTGTACGGCACTACAACTGGCCAATTTTTGGCAGGATGTCACCGTGGATTTGAAAAAAGATCGTATCTATATCCCGGCCAGCGTTATGACGAAATACGGATACAGCGAACGGGATCTTTTAGCTCACACTTACGATGAACGTTTTCAAAATCTGATGCGCGAATGTGTGGAAGTGGCCAGGAAATTATTTGAAGATGGCCTACCGTTGACGCGCATGGTGGATCGTCGACTTTCCGTTGACCTCACCCTGTTCAGCCGTGGCGGACTTTTTATTTTGGACAAGATCGAAGCTCAGAATTACAACGTGTTGGCAGCCCGTCCCAAGATCTCAAAACCTCAGCGCGTCGGCATTCTTCTAAAGGCTCTGGCCGAAGTTCTGTT
>JAYWBH010000424.1:0-5043 GCA_043781815.1 Bryobacterales bacterium
TCAAAAGCACTAGACACTTTTAAAATCGAACTCCCTTCCTGGGGTTTTGCCAATACTGGGACGCGCTTTGGCAAGTTTATCCAAGCCGCTGCGGCGACCAGCCTTGAAGAAAAGTTTAGCGATGCGGGCATGGTCCACCAACTTACGGGGGCCTGCCCCACTGTTGCGCTGCATGTGCTTTGGGACCTGCCAGAGGGCGTTGCAAGCGTGCCTCAAGTGCAGAAGCTGGCCACCCAATATGGCGTGCGCGCCGGGTCCATCAACCCCAATGTGTTTCAAGATCAAATTTACAAACACGGGTCGTTGGGCAACCCGCAACCCGAAATTCGCCAGGCTGCGCTCAACCATATTCTGGACAGCGTGGAAATTGGCAAGGGTCTGGACAGTCGCGATGTGTCGCTGTGGTTTGCCGACGGATCCAATTACCCTGGGACACATAATATTCGTCATCGTCGTCAATGGTTCGCCGAAGGGTTGGCAGCAGCCCATGCAAAGTTAGGTGCTGATCAAAGATTACTGGTGGAATACAAGCCATTCGAACCAGCTTTTTATCATACGGACATTGCCGATTGGGGAATGGCTTACTTGCTGTCGAAATCGTCGGGTCCACGGGCCAAGGTGTTAGTGGACACCGGCCATCATTATCAGGCACAGAATATTGAACAGATTGTGGCCTGGCTTCTGCAAGACGGCATGTTGGGTGGATTCCATTTCAATGACCGTCGCTATGCCGATGATGACCTGACGTTGGGTTCCATTGACCCTTATCAAATTTTCCGAATTTTTCATGAAATTCGATTGTATGAATGGGAAACAGGGCAGCCCGCCGATATCGCTTATATGATTGACCAGAGCCACAATTTGAAAGGTAAGATTGAGGCCATGATCCAGACAGTTTCAACTGCGCAGGAACTTTTTGCCAAAGCGGCACTGGTTGATTTGGAGTTGCTGAGCCTGCATCAGAAGACGTCGGATCTGGTTTCAGCAGAGAACTGTTTGAAAGATGCATTTTCAACGGATGTGCGTCCTGCGATTCGCAGTTGGGCGACGGGTAGGGGCCTACCGGCTGACCCCCTGGCAGCCTTCCGAGCCAGTGGCTACCTGGAAAAGATCACTGCCGAACGGACCGAAAAGAATAGCCGCAGCGGATCAAGCTATGCCTAATCGCAAATTTTAAATTACTTAACAAACCAATCGTCATGCCACGGGTTACTATAAACGTGACTAAAACAATATGAAGCGAAACTTATTGATATTCGTTGCCGCCGCAGTTGCTGGTTGCGCGCAAGGCCCTCCGCGGGACTTTATGCGCATGCATCCTATACTTTCCGCCCTGGATGCAGATCAGGACGGCGTGATTTCAGCAAAGGAATTGGCTAACGCAGCCAAAGTATTGGCCAAATTGGATAAGGACGGCGATGGCCAACTGAGTCGTGAAGAAACACGCATGAATTTTGGGCCTGGCGGTCCTGGTGGTGGTCGAGGTCCAGGAGGTCCACAAGCTGGGAACTTCGATGAAATGGTGAAGACGCTGTTGGGATTCGACAAAAACGGTGACGGCAAACTTTCCAAAGATGAATTGCCCGAGCGGATGCAAGCCATGTTTGACCGCGCTGATGTAAACCATGACGGCTTTTTGACCAAGGATGAACTTGTCAAAGTTGCGGCGCAGCGAAGTACGCAGGGCGGGGGTGAAAGCCGGGGAGACGGACCGCGTCAAGGTCCCGGAGGCATGCGTCCACCGGATGCGATTTTTGCGGCACTGGATGCCGATGGTAACGGGATGATTTCCGCAGATGAGATAAAAAAGGCCTCGGCATCGTTAGCTAAATTGGATAAAAATGGCGATGGCAAACTGACTGAAGACGAAGTGCGTCCGGCATTTGGACCTGGCGGTGGGCAGGGTCGCGGCGGACCACGTGGGAACCCAGAGCGGAATTAAATGAAGATTCTATCCATTGCAGCCATCGGACTTTGCGCCGCTACCCTCGCTGTTTCTACGGAAAAAGCGAACCAGGAAAGAACGTATGTCTTTCATCATGAGAACGTGTTGGGAACATCACTGGAACTGAAAGTCCTGGCCAGTACCCTGGAACAAGCGGAGCAAGCTGAACAAGCCGCGCTCCATCAAATTGATTCCGACGCCAGCATACTAAGCACTTACAATCCGAACAGCGAAGTGAGTCAATGGTTACGAACTTCCGGCGTAGCTGTTCCTGTTTCGGCGGAGTTGTTTGAGGTATTGAATTTGTTTGACCAGTGGCGTGACCGCACAGGGGGCGCTTTGGATGCTGCAGCGGAAGCGGTAGTGCAAGCTTGGAAGAAGGCGGCAGTGGCACAGCGCATGCCCACATCAGTTGAACTTGCCGCCGCAGTGGCATTAGTAAAGCAGACACATTGGAAGCTGGATGCAGTGGCCCGGACTGCCACACATTTGAGTAACTCACCCATTCGGTTAAACTCGTTTGCGAAGAGTTACATTGTAAGTCGCGCGAATGATAGTGCCATGGCTAGCGATGGCATTACTGCGGCAGTGGTGAACATTGGTGGCGATTTGGTGGTGCGAGGTCGATGGACGGAAACCGTGGATGTGACGGACCCTCACTCCGATACGGAAACCTCCACGCCGGCGTCTAGAATCGCTGTATCGGGCATGGCAGTGGCTACCAGTGGAAGCTATCGACGGGGAGTTGAGATCAATGGACAGCATTACTCACACATTGTCGATCCCCGCAATGGTCACGAAGTTGACCATGTGATCAGCGCCACCGTGGTAGCAGAAAATGCTGTGGATGCTGGCGCGTTGGCTACAACGTTTTCTGTGTTGAAGCCAAAAGAAAGTCAGCGGTTGGCCGCATCTATAAAAGGTGTGGAATATATGCTGATCGCACAAAATGGGCAGCGAACTCAAAGCAGCGGTTGGAAGGCGTTGGAACGTCCGCTAATGGCACCGGCAGCGCAAACGGCGTCAACAACGATGTCAAGAACGACGGGTGCGTGGCCCGCAGGATTTGAACTGGTGGTGAATTTGGAATTGGCGACGATTGAAGGCCAACGCACTCGTCGTCCCTACGTGGCCATTTGGATTGAAGATAAAGATAAGTTTCCGGTGAAGACCATGGCCTTGTGGGTGCAAAAGCCGCGCTGGATTGCTGATCTAAAGGCTTGGTACCACGACGATCATTTGCGCAACATGGCTGAAGGAAACGACCTTACTGCATCGTTCACATCGGCTACTCGCACGCCTGGAAAATATAGTTTGAAGTGGGATGGCAAAGACAACGCCGGTAAGTTGGTGAAAGCTGGCAAGTATACGGTGTGCCTGGAAGTTGCGCGGGAACACGGCACTTATCAGGTGATTCGTCAGGAAATGGATTTCAGCGGCACTGCTCGGCAAGTGCCATTAAATGGAAATGTTGAGGTGGCCTCTGCTTCGCTTGAGTACCGAAGAATCAGTCATTAACGATACGGCAGTGGCCAGCCGAATTTCGCACCGCAGTCATGTTATGAAGCGGCAGTTCATGGTCATTTCCCGCTGGCTGCACATTTATCTATCCATGGCCAGCTTTGCCATTTTGTTCTTCTTCGCCGTTACTGGTTTGACGTTGAATCACACGGAGTGGTTCGCTGAACACCAGAGCACCGTACAAGGCAAAGGGCATTTAGAGGCCGCCTGGTTGAAGACGGGCGATGGTAAAGACTTGGCGAAATTGGAAATTGTGGAGTATTTGCGACGCACTCATAACATCAAAGGTGCAATGAGCGAGTTCCGCGTGGAAGACGCGCAAGCAACGGTGTCATTCAAAGGACCAGGTTATTCAGCCGATGTTACGGCTGATCGTCAAACAGGTAACTACGAACTGACGGAAACGCGCATGGGCTTTTTCGCAGTGATTAATGATCTGCACAAAGGTCGCGATTCCGGCAAAGCGTGGAGTTGGATGATCGACATTTCAGCCGTGCTGATGACGCTGGTATCCCTATCGGGCATGGTGTTGATCTTCTTTTTGGCCAAGCGGCGATTTTCAGGATTACTGATAGCCGCCGCCGGTGCCGTACTTTGCTACGTTTTCTATTTGGTTTTTGTGCCGTAGAAAATGGATAAGCTGACTCCTATTCTAGTCAACTACTTTAACCTGAATTCCGAAGTTGAGAGTTGAGTAGGACAGGCATCCTTGCCGGTTGTGATGGGGCTTCGTCCCGCGAGAGCTAATGAAAGCCTGTCAAGTGTAGCGGTCTTCGTCATTTTTCCTCAGTATCTAGCTTTCAACCCCGCCCAATTTCAGAAGTTTTCCTGGCACTCGAAGGTGTGAAAAAAGCCCGCTTGCGGGCTGGCAGGCAAAACTGCCTGCCCCACAAACTCAACTCCAGGTCTCGTGAAAGTTAGTGATTTAGTGTGGGACAGGCGATTCCGCCCAATGCCACTTAGTTTTCCCGCAATTGTGTTATCGGCGTGCATCGGCGTTCATCTGCGGCCCAGATTAATGGCCGCTGATGGACGCCGATGAACGCTGATAACAACAATCCAGGCCAGGGAGCCACAGGTTATCCCAACGAAGGTTGGAGATTCTACAGGGATGCGGGAAAACTAAGTGGCATTGGGCGATTCCGCCTGCCAGCTCGCTTGCGAGCGTAGTTTTAATTCCGATTTCAGAGGTGCCGAGACTTATGCAAACAACAGTGAATCTTCCAGACGCCTTACATCATAGTGTTGAGGCATTGGCCGAATCCCGTGGGGCTACGGTGGAACAATTCATCGTCGAAGCTGTGAAAAAAGAAGTTCACAGCATTGATGGCCAGATTGTATTTCCCTTGATCCGCTCTAGGAAGCCGGGAACGCTGGATCTCTCAAAGTTCGATTTTGATGACCTACTTACCTGACGTCAACGTCGGGATCGAATCAGCACTACTTCGCTGCTACCGTAGCTCGCGTCGCGCCCGTCGAAATTCCACCATCCACTAACATCGTCTGGCCCGTGTAATACTCACTCGCGTCCGATGCCATGAACACTACCGCGCCATCCAAATCCTGCGGGGCACCGG
>JAYWBH010000425.1:0-5040 GCA_043781815.1 Bryobacterales bacterium
GATGCGGAAAAGACTGAGCTGGATTTCATTGGCCAGATTCGCGATTCTGCGGGCAAGCTACAAGGCTCGGTTCGCGATATGATTTCTGTGAAAATCAAAGGCGATGAGGCCATCAGTCTCAGCAAGAAGAATCTGCAATACGATTCCGGTTTCACCCTGCCCCCAGGCGATTACACCATCAAATTTCTGGCAAGGGAAAATGTTTCCGGCAAAATGGGAACGTTTGAATCAAAATTCAACATCCCTAACCTGACCGCGCAAACGAAATGGCTGAATACAAGTTCCGTTGTCTGGTCTAACCAGCGGGAACCCATGTCGTCCTCCGTCGCTTCAGTGGAAAAGAACAAGAAGCTGCTGGCAGCGCATCCGTTAATTCAAGATGGCCAGAAACTGGTTCCCAGCATTACCCGTGTGTATCGCACGAATCAGAATCTGTACGTGTATGTGGAAGTGTATGATCCGGGCTTAGAGGCAAGTTCAAAGAAGCCCGACGTAATGGCGTCGCTCAGTTTCTTCCAAGGGAAAGTGAAGACCTTCCAGACGGAAGCGGTGCATGTTCAGGCAGTATCCCCATCGCGCAATCATATGGTGCCGGTGCGATTTGAAATCCCACTGTCAGGCTTGAAGCCGGGGAACTATAACTGCCAAGTGAATCTGGTGGATGAGGTTGGGCAGAAGTTCGCATTTTCAAGATCGCCGATGATTTTGGTGAAGTAATTATCCGCAGATGGCGCTGGCTACCAATCTGCTAATTGCACATCTGTCTGCCCAAAATCTTCGCCTTTGAATAGAAGTTTTTGCCCAGTAATGATCGCCGTTGCATAAGCACAGCAATCGCCCAAGTTTAGTGCCGCCGGATGCCGCCCCTTGCCATACCGTTGCCAAGCACTTCTCGCCTCGGTGATCTGCGCTGCATCAAAGGCAAGCGCCTCCACTTCCAGCGTCTTCAAGATCAGTAGGGTTTCGTCTGAGGATGCCCGCCCATAGCGACCTTCCACAACCATCAGAGTTTCAAACCAGTTCACTGCCGACATTTGACGCACCGGTGCCTGCGCGATTGCCAAAGCCATGCGAGGTGCTTCAGGCTCACCAAATACGATGGCGAGTATGGCAGAAGAATCGATGATCACTAGCGCGGGATTCCCAACTCATCATAGCCGATGATTTCGTCAGGGCTTCGTGAATCAAGAATTGGCCTGGACGACGCCCGCCGACCCAATTCCAAGACCCGTTCCACAAGACGACTATGGTCTGACCCTGCAGCCCGATTCCTTTCCAGACGTTCTCGCAAGGCGGTCTTAACCGCCTGGGTTAAGGTCTCCCCTTGTCCACGCGCCAATTCCGAAGCGAGTTCATATGTTTCAGCGTCTTTAATGTTCAAAACCGGCATGCCTGACTCCTTTCCTCCATATTATACTCCATTCCTCCCAAAACAGGTAAGGTAACCCCCCGCGTCATAATATTTGCGACAATAGCATCCATGCGTTTCTTGCTTTTGCTTGCTCTTCCAATCCTTGCGTTTCCTCAGACAGCCCGTGTCACCGCCGAAATTGGCAAGACTGTGCTCTATGAAGGAATCGCGCTTTCGCCTGACGGAAAGAACCTTGCTTGGACCCAAACTGTAGCTTCACAAGAACAGCCCAAGTTATGGGTTGGCGCGGTCAGCGGCCCGTTCGCCCCAGTGCCGCCCTTTGCCGGACCCCATGAGGAATCCGATCCCGCATGGTCGCCCGATTCGAAAACACTGGCGTACCTTTCAACCCTTGGTGAAAAGGATCAATCCCAGCTCTGGACATTAACCCCAGGGGTTGCTGCGCCTAAGAAATGGACTCGGTTGAAAGGCTTCGCCGGGCGTCCACGCTGGTCACCGGATGGAAAGAAGATCGCCTTCCTCTATATCGAAGGTGGCAGCGGAGGAGGTCCGCTCTACGCGGCACCGGTGCAGACCGGTGTGATTGATCAGGAAATTCGGAATCAACGCATTGCTGTATTGGACACAGCTTCGGGCAAAATGTCCATGGCGTCTCCGGCAGATTTATACATTTATGATTTCGATTGGTCGCCAGATTCGAAGGCCTTTGTAACAACGGGCGCACCGGGTCCGGGAGATAACAACTGGTGGATTGCTCAGCTTTACGTGATTCGCGACGGATCGGCAAAGTCGATTTATAAGACGCCGTGGCAGCTTGCAGTTCCGCGCTGGTCGCCGGATGGATTGAAGGTCGCTTTCATTGAGGGCATTATGAGCGACGAAGGTTTTCATGGGGGCGATGCGATGGTGATTTCCGCTTCCGGTGGTTCTGCTGCAAATGTCACACCCAACCGCAAGACCTCTCCAAGTGCCCTGTTTTGGCTGGCAAATGATCGATTGCTGTTGACCGAAGCAGTGAAAGGCGGATCGGCTGCCGCAGAAGTTTCGCTCAGTACAGGCAAGATTACGACGCTTTGGGAAGGTCCGGAGGATCTGCACGCGTTCGGTAATTTTCCGAACTTTGCGGTGTCACGCGATGGAAATAAGAGCGCGTTCATTCAAGCAAACTTCAACAAGCCGCCGGAAATTGTGGTGGGTCCAATTGGCCAGTGGAGGCCGTTGACGTTGAACAATGCTTCCGTCCGAGCATCTTGGGGCGAGGCGCAAAGTGTGGAATGGACCAACGACGGCTACCAGTTGCAGGGATGGTTGCTGCCGCCAGCGAAGGTGGAGGCAGGACGCAAGTACGCCATGATTACGCTGATTCACGGCGGTCCATCGGGCTCTCAGAAATCAAATTGGCCCGCAGGCTTTGCACTTCCGGGAGTGTTGGCTTCGCAAGGATATTTCGTCTTCATGCCGAATCCTCGCGGTAGCTATGGCCAAGGTGAAGCGTTTACGCGAGCCAATATCAAAGACTTTGGCGCGGGCGATTTGCGCGACATCATGACGGGGCTGGACGCCACCCTGGCGCGCTTCCCCATTGATCCCGAACGTTTGGGCGTGACTGGTTGGAGTTACGGCGGATACATGACCATGTGGACCATCACACAGACTGGGCGTTTCAAAGCGGCCATGGCCGGGGCGGGCATTGCGAACTGGCAAAGTTATTACGGGCAGAACCTGATTGACCAATGGATGATTCCGTTCTTCGGCGCTTCTGTTTATGATGATCCGGCGGTGTATGCCAAGAGCTCGCCGATACAGTTCATTAAAAACGTCAAGACGCCGACCTTGATCATCGTCGGTGAGTTGGATGCCGAATGCCCCGCGCCCCAATCGTACGAGTTCTGGCATGCGCTGCGAACTTTGGGCGTCCCGACGGAACTCGTGGTTTACGCAGGGGAAGGGCATCGGTTTATGAAGCCGAAGAATCGGGTGGATTTTCAAGATCGCACGGTGGCTTGGTTTCAGAAGTACTTGAAATAAGCGAACAGGCATATTCGCAAGTGACAAGTTGACTAAACTGAAAAGTACGTGCAGATCAGGCAAGAGCACCTTAACAACGCGGCAGAGTTAGCCCGCGAGTTTCAGATTGCGAAACCATTTCGCCATTTGGTGCTGGACAACTTTCTGGATGAGGAATTCTGTAAACGCCTGCTCAATGAGTTTCCAGGCTTTGATAAAAAATGGGCTCTGAACGAATCTGGTTTGGTGGGCCGGAAGGCTGCCGTTCCCGACATCAAGGCAATTGGCCCCGCCTACCGCGAATTCGATCAGCTTATGCAGGCCAATGATTTCCTTCAATTCGTAGGTAAGGTGGCAGGCATGGATAGCTTGCTTTATGATGCACAATACGTCGGCGGTGGCACCCATGAGAATCTGGATGGGCAAGAGCTGGACCTGCATGTGGACTTCAATTTTCATCCGAAAAGGGTTTGGCATCGGCGACTGAACCTCATTGTGTTTTTGAATCCAGTCTGGGAACCATTGTGGGGTGGCTGTCTGGAATTGCACAAGGACCCCTGGAACCCTGAAGCAGATGAGTGCGTGACTGTTGTACCGGAACTGAATCGAGCGGTGCTGTTTGAGACGACGGAAAGCTCCTGGCATGGCTTTCGAAAAATTACGCTTCCGGGGGATCGGCAAGATTTATCCAGGCGTTCACTGGCAGTGTATTTCTATACGAAGAGTCGACCAGTGGAGGAAACCGCTGTTCCTCATGCCACGGTATACGTGCCGTTACCTCTACCTAAACACCTGCAAGCTGGGTACACACTTTCTCAAGAGGATGCCGATGTCCTAAAGGAATTGATTGATCGGCGCAATGGGCAAATCCGGTTTTTGTATGAAAGAGAGCTGGAGTTTTCTGAGGCGATTCATGCGTTGACTGGTTCGTTATCTTTTCGTGCAGGGCGTCTGTTGACATGGCCTGCGCGATGGCTGCGGGATCAAATACGATGATGACGAGGGATGCCCGGGCCAAACGTTGACCCGGGCTCCACACTTACCGACGATTCCGAACATTTCTAGCCAGTGCGACTTCAATGAACGTCTCCTCGGTTGTCGACTTGGGTTTGCGGGGAGTGATCAGCTCACTGTAGTCACGAGATGTACCGTCACAAATGCTCTTCAGATTGCATCTTTTTCCAAGGCATTGAAACGTAAGCCGAGGGGTGACTGGAACATTTTCTTTCAACGTGGCCGTGTAAGTCCCGGTTACCACGGAGGATGTGCCCGTATTGACGTTGCGCAAGAAAAAAATGTGTGCGCCTCCCATGGTTGTGGTCGGCATCACTGTGTAATCGCCGGGTTCCATGGTGGCACCTTGAGCAACGAATGGGAAACCAATGGATGCTTTGAGTGTGACTTGGGCCAAACTGGCGGATGCTAAAGTTGTCATGATTACGCCTATGCTGAACATGTGGCGAATGGATTTGCTGTTCATTGTATTTCTCCTTTTTGACTTTCCCGATCTTTTCGGGCTACACCAATAAGAGCGTAGATGAACAGAAAACCCCGCCAAAAAATCTGGTGTGCCATCTAACCCTCGGGTTATTATAGTGAAGATCAAAATATGACTATGCCTTAACCCTAAAGGAGAACAGACGTGGAAATAATGATCGACG
>JAYWBH010000426.1:0-5039 GCA_043781815.1 Bryobacterales bacterium
GGTCGAGTTTCCCCGGCGGTGGGCAACACAATGTTGCTGGAACCCAGCCCATCTAATTCGCCAACCATGCGCAGGTTGTTCCAAATCTGAGGCAAGTCACGGCGATGCTGCAACGCTTTTTCCAATTCCGCACGGGCTTCAGGGTATCGACGCTGTTCCATCATTTCCGCAGCTCGGTTGTTATAAGCCGTAGCCAAATCGCTAGTAGAGCGGAATTGGGCCAAAGACTCTTCCCTGTTTTCCATCACAATGGCCAAATTATTATTGGTCTTGGGTGAGTTAGGATTCAATTGCAGAGCCCTGCGAATTTCCAGTTCCGCCTCTTTATTCCTTCCTTGCAAGTACAAATTGTAGCCGAGATTGTTGTACAGGGAATCCTTCCTAGGTGCTAAGAAGATAGCGTACCGATGGGCTTTTTCAGCATCCCCCAAACTTCCTATGTCGTCCAGTACAATTCCCAGCCAGGAATACAAATCGGAATTCTGCGAAGGATTGCGATCCAGAAAAGCTTGCAAGTTTTCCGCCGCTTCTTCGCTAAAACCATACTTACGCAACGCTTGCGCCAATCGGAACTGAATCTTCTCAGACTGCGGGAAGCGTTCCGCTATCAGGCGGTAATGCTCTACGGCGATCTCTGTGAAGCCAATTTCTTCGTAATGTTCCGCCAAGCTGATGCGAGCTTCAGGATTGTTCGGTTCCGCCGTCATCTGATCACGCAACCCTTGGGCCACGGAATCGCCAGCGGATGCAAGAACGGCATTTCGCACCTGCTTTTGCATCACAGTATTCATGGCGGTGGCCTGTTCCCACTGCTTCTTTTGCGATTTGGTGGCGGGCTTAGGGGTGGCCGCAGCTACTGGGACCATGGCCTTTTTGGGAGCTAGGCCGCCGCATGCGGTAGCACCCAGACAGCACGCAACAACTCCGATCACAAATAAATTTTGTTTTAAAGCGGCCATTAGCGCTCAAACTCCAGTTGATCACCAACCAGCGTTCCGGTAGCAGAAATGGTCCCGGCAGGAAGCTCCAAAACGGATTTCGCACGCCAACAAATGGCAATGCGGCGCGGCTTCATGTTCTCCCGTAGCTTCAAGATTTTCTTACCCTTATCCAGGAACAGCACGTCGATATCAAACTTCATTCCAAAGCAGTGAACTGCTTCAGTGGGAACGATCCACAGACCTTCGCCAGGGGGCAATGAAGTGTGCTTCAACAGCCCAGTTCGACGAGTCTCGCTGGTATTGGCTACCCCGGCGGCCGACGCCAGAATCTTTCCTCGTGTTACATTGCGTACTAGCAGCTTGACCACTCCATTAACACTTTGCACCCGTAAAGGTTTCGGTGCCCCCGTAAAGAAAGGTGGAGGCGGGCAACTTTCGGCTGCGTCAAGGGTTTAAACTACCTGATCTGATATGCGTTTGCAAACTAGAGCGAATAACTTTGTGAAACTTATGGCCGCTGTGCTGGCTTTCGACGCTGGGCAGGTGATGGCACAAGTGTCCACCGATAGCTCCGCCACCTCAACTTTTGGCGAAATTTATGCGCTTAGTGGCACGCCTTCAGACCTCATTCTTGACGAAAATCGTAAGCTGCTTTATCTGGTGAATAATGCCGCGAATCGGCTGGACGTTTTCGATATCGGCGGCAAGAAAATCATTCGTTCCATCACCACCGGCACCGCCCCTTCGGCCATTGCCCAGTCTATGGATGGGCGATTTATTTACGTCACCAATACAGGAAGCACGACGCTGAGCGTGATTGATGCCAGTTCGCTGGCCCTTTTTCAGACCGTGACATTACCAGCCAAACCCGAAGGTGTGGCAGTGGGGTCCGATGGCAGGGTTCTGATCACTACCCAGGGCAGCGGCTTGAATAATTCCCTGAACACACTACTTTTGTACGATAGAGCCCAGGATGCAGGCCAGCAGTTGACGGTGATTTCCGTACCAGCAACCCCAGCAACCCCAGCTCCCCTTCCGCAATTGTTTGTGGGTCGTCCCACTACGCCCTACGCTGGCAGATTGGTGCGGACTCCAGATGGAGCGTTTCTGATTGGCTTGGTCACCACCAATCAGGCTGCCAATAATGCCGCAACCACGCTTTTTGTGTACGAAGTGGCCAGTGGCACAATCCTGCGCAATCGGAACACGCATGGCCAATCCACCACGCTTTCGCTTTCCCCTGATGGAAGCCGTTTCATGGCTGGGTTCACGCTGTATGACACTTCCACATTGGCTGTGATAGCGCAGATGAACTCGGCGAACTTACCTTTCTATAACGGTGGAACGGCACTTTCTACTTTTAATGTGCAACGCAATTTTGGTGGCAGCACTTTCTCTAAAGAAGGCGAAACGATCTATATTACTGCCAATACCAACACTGGAACCAGCACTCGGGTAATCGCCAATATTCTTTATGTGGCAAGTTCCACCAACCTGGGAGTTCGATTGGGGCTGAAGCTGAAGGAATCCATTATTGGAAGAATTGTCACCACTGCCGATGGCCAGGATGGCTACGCTCTTTCAGAAACCGGCTTGATCCACCTGCCTTTTGGCAAGCTGTTCGACTACCCGATTATTCAACCGGAAACAACGCAAGTTTTTCTGACACAGGATAACTGCAACCGCGGCGTTTCCAGAGCGCAAGTGCGTGTTTCCAATCTTGGCAAGGGTCGGCTGACCTATACGATTTCCAACACCTCCACCGCCGTAGTGGCCGATGTTACTACGGGAAATGTCCCGTCCACCGTGACCTTCACCATGGATTCAGGACGGGCCAACGTCATCCGTCTGCCAGGCACCAATCTGTTCACCAATGCAGCAGGCGGGGGCGGCACTCCCTTCGCCGTAACCATTAGTTCCAATGAAGCGGTGAACATTCCCAACGTCGTGAAAGTGTATATGAACTTCCGCCAGACGGACATGCGCGGCGTGATCATTCCCATTCCGACGGCTCTCAATAACGGGCAGAGTTTGTGGGATAGCATCCTGGACGAACCTCGCGGTCGTCTCTATGTTTCTAACCCTGGATACAATCGCATTGAAGTCATTGACACCGTCAATCAAGTGGCATTGAATCCCATTGAAGTGGGCCAGTTGCCCCATGCCATGGCCATGACGCCCGATGGCACAACGCTATACGTCGGCAACTTTGGTGGAGAGTCGATTAGTGTTGTGGATCTGGAAACTTTGAAGGTGACTGGCGATATCGCATTTCCCGCCATCCCCCGTTCTTCACAACAGCAGAATCAGCCAACGTCTCCAGTAGCGCTTGCCTGGAGTGCCAGCGGCTTGCAGTTAATGATGTCCAACGGGGCCAACGCAACATTTTGGCGAGTGGCCAACGGTGTGGCTTCCCCTCGCGCCGCAAATAATGTTACGCCAACCAGTTTGGCACTTCCCGTTTCCATGTCGGCCTCACCCACTGGCGAAACGGTCCTGGTGATGAGCGGCAATAACAACGCCAGCACTTACCTTTACGACGCCCTGGCCGACACCTACACCGCTGGTAAGCAGGTTTATGAACAGGCACCCGTGAGCTATTTCGGACCCACCGGAGCGGCCACCCGTGGATCTTACTTCCTGGCCAACGGGTTGATCCTCAGTTCTTCCCTGGCCATCCTGGGCGGTACGGAAAGGCCCGGGGCTACCCAAACCACAATCGTTCAAGTTGGACCCTTCGGCATCCCCACTCAGCAAATTGTCAGCAACGGTCAACGCAACGTAGCGGCCATTTTCCCCATCGACGAAAACAACTATTTACGCATGACCACCCCGGTGCGTCAGAACATTAACTCAGTCACCAAAGACGATGCCCGCACCACCATTGAAGCGGTGAACATTGCCACTGGCGGATTAAGTGAAGTGGCCATTGGCCCCGATAGCCCACAGCAGAGCATCTTCGGCAACACCCGTTTGAATATCCCGTCCAGGCAATTGGCTTTGGATGCCAACAACGTTGCCTATGCCGTCACAATGTCGGGCATCAGCGTGATGCCGGTAGATATCAAAGGGCCACAAATCGCCCCCACGGTTCCTGCCGGGGTGAAGGGAATTGTGAATGCCACAGACAACAGCAACACCCTTAGAGCGGGAAGCTTTATCACCATCACCGGGGCCGACCTGGGTGCTAATTCGGTTGCTACATCGTTGACGCCGCCAACCGTTTTGGGTGGCACTTGCGTTACGTTGAACGATCAACCTTTGCAGTTATTGACAGTCACCCCAACACAGATCACGGCTCAGATTCCGGAAAATGCTTTGCCCGGAACGGCAGTGCTGCAAGTGCGTTCGCTGGCTCGCTCAGAAAAGAGTGATCCGATTCTGATCACGATCAAAAAATAACATGATGAAAACGTTTTCCAATTCCGGGAAGGACAGGCTGGGAAGCCTATCCCACTTGGCCATTCTCCTGCTGTTAACCGCTTGCACGGCTTGGTCACAGACTGTGAATAGTGGCGGGACCTTTGGCACTGTTGTTTCACTCAATGGAACGCCTTCCGATCTTTTGCTGGATGAAGTACGGCAGCGCATCTACGTGGCGAATTCCAACGCCAATCGTATCGACATGATCGACATGGGCTCGCGTCGGCTGATCAAGTCGGTCAACACGGGGGCCTATCCCTTATCAGTAGCCATCTCCCCGGACAATTCCCTGCTGTACGTAACGTGCACGCAGAGCGCTTCCATCACGGTGATTGACTTGGGCTCAGACACCGCCCGCCAATCCATCAGCCTGCCTGCCAAGCCCGAAGGGATCGCCGTAGGGATCGACGGTCGGGTTCTAGTGACAACGCAAGGTACTGGGCAGAACAATACCAGCAACACACTACTACTAGTCGACCCCGGGCAAGTGAAAGGCCGTGAGGTCAACCCCATTTCTTCCCCTCCGCCCATCAATACGCCCAACCCATTGGCTGCTGTCTTTGCAGGGAAGCCAGCAACACCGTTTCCAGGGCAGTTGATTCCCACACCGAATAAGGATTTTATTATTGGCATGGTGGCCATCAATCAAACTGCTACCGCTGCGCAGACTACGTT
>JAYWBH010000427.1:0-5018 GCA_043781815.1 Bryobacterales bacterium
GTATATGCCGGAACCAGTGCCACTTCCGTTACCAAGGTAGTGGAGTTAATTCTGGCTGAATTCCGCAATCTGAAATCGGAACTGGTGCCTGAAGAAGAATTGCGGCGGGCCAAGGATAACTTGAAGGGTTCACTTATGTTGGGGTTGGAATCCACATCCAGCCGCATGGCCAACCTGGCCCGACAGGAGATCTTTTTCAAACGCTTTATCACGATGGATGAAATGTTGGAGAACATTGAATCGGTTACTGCGAAAAGTGTGATGGCCGTAGCCAATCAGTTCTTGAAGAAGGAAAATATCGCGCTGGCCGTGTTGGGACCAATTGGGAATTTGAAGATCGGGCGAAACAATTTAGATTGCTAATGGGTTTCTTGTAAGTATGCGAACTTCCCGGCGTACCTTTCTGAGCGCCATCGGCGCGGGAGCCCTTACCTGGGCTGCTCCAGACGCAAAGCCGTGGGCACTTTGGTTCAACAAACCTGCCGATCAATGGACCGATGCATTGCCTGTCGGAAATGGCAATTTGGGAGCAATGATTTTTGGTGGGATCGATGCAGAACGGCTCCAACTCAATGATAGCTCTCTGTGGTCTGGCAGTCCCAAAGATTGGAATAATCCAGAGGCCAAGCGTCACCTTCCTGAAGTGCGCCGTCTGGTGCTACAAGACAAGAACTATGGCGCTGCCACTGAACTTACTAAGAAGATGCAGGGGCCGTACAACCAGAGCTATCAGCCGCTGGGAAATCTGCTATTGAAGTTCACTCAATTGGCAGTTAAGGAATACCGCCGCGAACTCGATCTGGATACCGCCGTAGCTGCGGTCAGTTATGAATCCGGTGGCAGTACACATCGGCGTGAAGTGTTTGCCAGTGCGCCTCATCAATGCTTAGTAGTCCGGCTCAGCGGGGAAAAGTTGCGACTTACAGTCTCGCTCGATTGCCCATTGCCGTTCCAAGTTACAACAGAAGGATCGAACACGGTAGTGTTGCGCGGTAAAGCCCCCAAGCATGTTGACCCCAACTATGTGCGTAACACCAAAGAGCCTGTCATTCATAGTCAAGTGGATGGCGAAGGCATGCGGTTTGAAATTCGTCTTCGCGCTATTACTGAATCCGGTACTTTGCGGGCCAATGGCAATCATCTTACGATTGAGGGGGCCAAGGCAGTTACTCTACTGTTGGTTTCCGCCACCGGCTTCCGCGATTTCGATAAGTCCCCGGACTTACCAGCAGACAAAATCACCATCATTGCGAAACGAAAGATGGCCAGCGTGGCAGGCAGGAATTACGCCGACTTGCGGCGTGAACATATCGCCGATCATCAGCACTTTTTTCGTCGCGTAACCCTTGATCTGGGCCTGCTTGATCCGGCGCCAACCAATGAGCGTATCAAGAACGCCAAGGCCGATCCACAACTGGCCGCGCTTTACTTTCAATATGGCCGGTATCTGCTGATCGCCGGTTCACGCCCCGGTGGACAGCCTGCAAACCTTCAAGGCATGTGGAGTGACTTAGTGCGTCCTCCATGGTCTTCTAACTGGACCGTAAATATTAATACGGAAATGAATTACTGGCATGCAGAGACCACTAACTTAGCGGAAATGCATCGACCGTTATTTCACCTGATTGAAGGCCTTAGTGTGACGGGTGCGAAGACTGCGGATGTGAACTATGGTGCACGTGGTTGGGTGACGCATCATAACGTGGATATTTGGCGTCATTCAGCTCCAGTAGGAATGGGCACTGGCGACCCAACTTGGGCCAACTGGCCAATGGCCGGGCCTTGGCTGTGCCAACATCTTTGGGAGCATTATCTGTTCAGCGGCGATGTGGAATTTCTTAAGAAGCAAGCCTATCCATTGATGAAGGGTGCCGCAGAGTTTTGTTTTGATTGGTTAGTGGAAGATGGTCAGGAACACTTAGTAACATGCCCCAGTATTTCTCCTGAAAATCCGTTTGTAACCGCCAAGGGAGAACGAGCCGCAGTGTCTGCTGCGTCCACTATGGATCTGCAATTGATCCGCAATTTGTTTCTCCATGTAATTACAGCCGCAGATAAGTTGAACCACGATGAAGAATTCAGCGAGAGTCTGCAAACGGCGCTGGTTAAGTTATTTCCACTGAAAATCGGCAAGCGCGGACAGCTACAGGAATGGTGGGAGGACTTCGAGGAGAAAGAGCCAGGTCATCGTCACGTATCGCACATGTTCGCGGTTTATCCCGGTGAAGAAATCACCATGCGTCGAACTCCGGAATTGGCTAAAGCCGTTCGCAAATCCTTGGAACTTCGTCTATCAGCCGGTGGTGGTTATACAGGCTGGAGCAGAGCCTGGATCACTGGACTTCTAGCGCGTTTCGGCGAAGGTGCTAAAGCCCATGAATCCTTGCTGGCGTTGTTCAAAGATAGCACCGGCCCCAATTTATTTGACACTCACCCGTCTGGACAATCCTCTATCTTTCAAATTGATGGGAACTTCGGCGGAACTGCCGCTATCGCTGAAATGTTATTGCAGAGTCACAATGAGGAAATCGAATTTCTGCCTGCCCTGCCGCCCGCTTGGTCTACTGGCAAGGTAACTGGATTGCGAGCCAGAGGCGGGTTTCAAATTGGAATAATTTGGAAAGATGGCAAGGCTACTACAGCAACTTTGAAAGCCAGGGCTGCTGCGGAAAGCCAACTCCGCGCCCCCGCTGGACAGAAGATAAGCGAGGTGATTCGCGGAGGCGTTGTGCAACGTGTGAACGCAGCGGTTATGCCACTTACTTTTAAGGCCGGCGAGATAGTGGAACTGCGGTTCGTGTAACTACCAGCGTGTCTCATCGCGAATCAGTCCGGCTAACCGCTTGGCAACCACAACTTCCAGACCGTTGGACATTTTCAACAACCAGCGCTTGCTGGATAGAGGAGAGATCTTGCGAACGTGATCTGCATTGATGATGGTCTTGCGATGCACGCGGCGGAACCTTTCGGGATCCATGCGTTCTTCCAGTGCTTTGAGTGAATGCTCCGCATAGAATCGACCTGAACTGGCGATGATGATTACAGTTTCACCTTCGGCTTGAAAGGCAATGACATCCGCTGGATCAAGCAGGTGCAAATCAGATCCATGACGCCCCACAATACGGCGTGCCGTCATTCTCTGCACCTTGGTTTCTGTCGGCTTTAAAGCGGCTGCGGCAAGCAGCGGACGGGCTTTTTGAATGGCCGCCGCAAGCCGTTCCTGACGCACCGGTTTCAGCAGGTAATCCACCGCCCCAGCGTCAAACGCTTCCAATGCGTGCTGTTCAAACGCGGTAACAAAAATGATGAGCGGCATGCGTGGACCGCGCAGATTCTTGGCCACTGCCAAGCCACCCAGTTGAGGCATTTGCAGATCAAGGAACAGTAAATCCGGGTTCAACGTTTGCACCTGTTCCACAGCGGCAAGGCCGTCGGCAGCTTCGCCGACAATGGTTACTTCGGGGAAGCTCTCCAAATGTTCCCGCAGAATCTGGCGTGCAATGGGTTCATCGTCCACAATCAATACCCGCATCACACTGAAGCCTCCAAGGTGGAAATATGCGCGGGAATGCGAAAGGAAACCTCGGTCCCCTGGGCATCGTGGTGCATTTGCAGGTTGGCACTTGGACCGTAGCAAAGCTCTAATCGCCGTCGGACATTTTCAAGGCCAACGCCTTCCCCTTTATTGCCTCCCGCTATAAAGCCCGGGCCAGTATCCTGCACTACGACTAACAACATTCCATCCTCGACACTTGCCGAAAGTCGAACCAGCCCGCCCTGTTGTTGACTGGCCACACCATGCTTGACTGCATTTTCGACCAATGGTTCCACGCTTAGAATAGGGATCTGAACGGCCATGGCTTCCGCAGTAATTGTAATTTCTGTTCGCAACTTGGCACCCAATCGCAGGCTCTCAATTTCAAGGTAAGCCTGGACAATGCGAACTTCCTCTTCAAGAGCAATGTAAGTTTTTTCTGATCGTAAGAAGTAGCGAAAAATGTCGGCCAAATTCAGGACAGTTTGCCGTGCTCCTTCTGCCTGACGGGGAATCACACCATAAAGAGTATTCAGCGCATTGAACAGAAAGTGTGGATGAATTTGAGACTGCAGCGCGCGTAGTTCAGCTTGCGTCATCAGCTTGCGTAACTCTGCATCGCGAAACAGTTCAATTTGTTCTGAGGCCTGTGAAACCAGCATGGCCAGCGCTTCCAGGTCTTCACTTAGATAGGGTCGACCTCCTCTTCTGCGGCCCAATAGAACAAATTGCGGAACGCCTGCGGCAACTTTTAGCGGGGCGATAGCTTCAACGCCCAGTTCTTCCAATTCGCGTCTTACTTCCGGTAAAGCAGCGGAAAGGGTAGCCAGCGGTGGACCCAATTGGCTGATTCGTTTTGCTAGTTCAGCAGAAGGCAAGCCGGTGGCAGTGGCCTGGAAAAAGTCGGCAATTTTTAGCCGAACCCAATGCTTATATTGTTCTTCATTTAGCGGTGCCTCGGGTCCGGCTTTCAACTGGCGTAAAGCCTCTGCCAGATCGCCACGACGGAAAACGAGTTTTGTGAGAAGGCGTTGAACAGACCCGCGGGCAATGGCAAATAAGATGAATAGCAGTGCTCCGGCAGGGATGCGCAAATACGCAGCGGGCAGCCATTCCATAGCGCGCAACAACAGCATGGCGAACGCGCAGGCCAGCAATAAATTCGCAAGAAAGCGCAGCAGCGCATCAGCCAACACAGAGCGATAATCCTGCAATAGGACAAATAGGGAAAGCGGAATTCCTGCGTGGTGAAGAAGCAGTTCAACGGTCCAAGTGCTATGTGACACGCCAGTTTGTAGATGAACGAAAGACATCGCAAACAGGAATAGCGCCATGCTGGCAAGCAATCGAGGTCCACCCTTGACGGCGGCAAGAATCGTCAAACCGCCGAAGCCAATGGTGATGAGGATCAGTGCAGGTCGATGTAGATCGGCGAATTGCCCAAACAATTCCGCAGTATGGGCCGCGATGGCCGAAGCGCTGA
>JAYWBH010000428.1:0-5016 GCA_043781815.1 Bryobacterales bacterium
TGTTTCTCCTGTCCATCCCTGAATCGTGTCATTCAGGGGCTACAGGTGGGCCAGTTCAGACGATCAAAGTGGGCCAGTTGAGATGAGCGAACTCAGAAAACGTCGATTCTTACTGCCCACGAATTTGGAAAACTTCGCCACCCGCAGTTCAATAGTAGGATCAATGACGCCAAGAATAATCAGAACGAAAATGCGCTCATTGAACTCGTCAACGAATGGTATGAAACGGTTAGTACAGATGATCCGATTTGGGATAAGGTAGCCGCACGGCTTTATTCGACCGCGCGGAATTTGCAATCGGATGTCATGCGAAAGCATGCTTTGGACGATGTGGAAAAGTACCAACGAGTGCAGCGGGCCGCTTTTACCTATCTATTGGACTTTGACCTTGAGGAAGCCGAAGTAAATCGCCTAACCAAAATATATGGACACCGAACGACGTCAATTGAAACCCGGGTCGAAATCGCACGATTTTTGTGTGATGCGCGAATCTCGTGCGACACAAGTGGACTCATCAATTCTTTAGTTGGCGAAATCATGGCAGACGACATTAAAATGGGTAGTGGATATGCGCGCTCTCTGCTTCTGCTGTGCCTCAATAAGCACGGTGGTAAGGAGGAACGAGAAAGGATACGTAAACACCTAACGTTGGAGCGACTTCAAGACGATCAATTGCGGCTCCATTATCTTTATGTCTTCTTTTGTCGATCCGAACTTGATGAGACCTTATCGCGCGCAGCCCGGCATTTGGATACACCCGACATCGCTCTCCTCATGCGACTCTGTCAAGATGCACGTGATGGAGTGCTGACTCAACATAAGAAGTCGTTGAGTATCTGCTTCTTAAAAAAGCGTAACGTTAGATCTGTCCAGGCGAAGTATTTACCATTCCTCCATGGGTTGTTACGCGCGAGTTCGAAAGAAAAAGAGAATCGGGAATGGCTTAAAGCATCCACTTCTAAAAAGTCCATGGAAGAGGTAAAGGATCCCGCAATTAGAAGGTTTTTGGAAGATGAAATGAGACTGGCAATCAGGTAGTTTCTCTTGCAAGCGCTACCAGCGGAAATAGTCGGTGAACGCAATTATATGAGCGTGATTCCTATTTCCTGCCGAAGTCTTTTGCACAACGAAATCCAATATTCGGGCTGCGTTCTGCCGACCTTGCCCAACTGCGATAGGCACAAGTCAAATACTTCGGCACATCAGCCCACGAACCGCCACGCAACACTTTATATTGTCCCGTATCCGGCCCTTTAGGATTTTCTGCAGCAGCCTTCTGATAGTAATCACGATCATACCAATCCGCCGTCCATTCCCATACGTTGCCTGCCATATCGTACAGTCCGAAGCTGTTCGCTGCGCACTTACCCGTTTCCTGTGGACCGCTCATTACCCCGAACCTTGCATCCTTATCCGTGGGTGCTTTATCACCCCATGGATACTTCGCTTTTTCCGTCAGCCCACGGCATGCGCGTTCCCATTCCGCTTCGCTGGGCAAACGCTTGCCCACCCATTTGGCATAGGCTTCCGCATCGTTCCAACTGACTCCACTTACCGGGAACTTTTCTTTCCCAACAGGCAGTTTTCCTTCAGGCCAATTGTACGGTGCTCTGTGATCGGTAACTTTTACGAATCGGGAATAATCAACGTTGGTCACTTCATGGGTGTCCAGGTAGAACGGTGCCACGTGGATCAGCTTCACTGGCTGATCGTCCTTCACCAGATCGGGCACCCATTGCAATCCGTCATCTGGCAACGTGTGGGATCGACCGCGCAGAAATTCTCCACCAGGAATGAAAACCATTCCCGGTTCAGCAGCGGTAAGGCAGCAGGCGACTAAAACACTAACCGTAAATAGACGAAATCTCATCAGTGGGAATGTATCCATTGGGGCCCAGTGGATCCACATAGGCGAAGGTCCGTCCAGACGGTGTATTGCGGATTTCCTTGGTCCAGTCAATGCCCAAGGCTGACATCATGGTAGCTAGAACGTTTTCCATGCGCGGTTGTTCCTTGCGATGCCAACCGGTATCCACGCACAGGGAACCATCTTTATCAGATGCGCCCAGCACGCGGCCGCCCTTTACTCCCGCACCTGCGAACATCGCCGGGTAACACTTGTTGTGATGATCGCGACCATCCATGTTGTTTAGTGCGCCCACAGTGCGACCGAATTCACCCATGCAGACCACCAGCGTTTCATCCAACAGTGTGCGGGTAGGGTCCATCTTCGATGGGGTGGCCGCCAGATCCTCCAGCAGACTGGAAAAGGCCGGGTCAAATTCATCACACAATTTGTAGTGGTTTGAAGGTGCCTTCTTATCCCAAATCTGCACGTGATGATCCCAACCGGGGTGGCAAATGTGAATGTAATGCGCTCCCCCATCTGCAGCTAAAACATTGCGCGCCAGAATTGCCGACATGCCCACTGGATTATTGCCGTAGCGTTTTCGATCTGCTTCAGTAATGTTAAAAGCAGCAGGCCAACGGGCATCACTCAACAGTCGATGAGCAGTATCGTAATAGTCTTCGTAACCAGCCATTGATTTACCCAGCAAGGAGGCTTTGTTGCCCTGCACATTACGCAGCGCCTTCAGCAAGCGCCAGCGTTCTTCAATCAACTCCATGGCTTTTTGATCCAGCGCTTTGCCCTTGGCCGCTGATTCTGGATTAATGTCCACAACCGAAAAACGAGGTTCCAGAAATCCGGTAGATAGCGCCCCCGCAGCACCTTTTTCAAGATAGAAAGAAAGGTAAGTGGGGAACGTGTCGGTGGCTCTGCGACGCGAGTCCAGCTCACTTGCAATCACTGATCCAATGGCTGGAATTTCCCTGGCGAATGCAAGATTCAGTTGTCGTCCGGTCTGCTGATAATACTGACCACGAAAATGAACTTCTTCGTGACTATGCAGCGAACGCAGGATGGCCAGCTTATCCAAATGTTTTGCCGTGCGCGGAAACAGGCGTTGCGAAAGGTGCACGCCACTGGCCTGCTTCACAATGTCCAGATCCTTAGGCAAGCCTTTCGACTCTTTGAAATCGAACGATTCAATATGGCTGATGGCCCCGGAAATTTCGTAGAAAATCACGTTGCGAGCCGTGCCTCGCGGGTTCACCTTTGTGCCCGAAGCTGCTGCCTTCAGCGGCCAATTCCCGAACGCCGAGGCACCCAGAATTCCACGCCCACCCCAGTCCAAGAGTTCACGACGCGAGGGGAACAGTTCACCAATTGTCTTCATAGTTGCCCCTTTAATAGCTGAACAGAAATTCCACTTGGTTCAGCAACGCCCATTGCAAATTTTCTGCACCACGCTTGCGGTCCGTCTTCATAGCATCTTTCGCCACGGTCTGTTCCGCACCGCTGGGCCAACGGGAAAGCGTACCCAGGAACAGCTCTTCCACAACCTTTGCATCGTCACTGGGGTAAGTATCCAGCAACCTTTGCACTCGGCTATCCTTGGCCGCAATCACGCGATCATTGACCACGCCCGATTGCATCATCAATAACGGTTGCAATGGGGAACCAGTAGGATCTTTAGGTGGATTGCTGCGGTTCGATTGTCCAAACGCAGCCAACAATGTTTTGGAATCTCCAGAACCGGCAGGACCGGAAACCTGCATCGCCATCGGCATATTTTCCTTGCCGCGTTTGAAAGCCCCTGGACGACTGGTGGCCGTCGCAATGGAATCGTGAATTTCTTCAGCACCTAATTGACGGACAAATTTCCGGGCAAAGTATTTGGAATAACTATCCTTCCATTCGCCATTGAAACGAGCAGAAAGTTGATAGGCGGAAGATTGGGTGATGGTGCGGAATAAATACTTCAAGCTGTGATTGTGAGTTCGAAACCCGGCAGCTAAGTCTTCCAATAATTCGGGATGCGATGGCTGAAGATCCCAACCTTTGGGAACGTTGTGTGGATCTTGTCTGGCCAGGTCGAATTCGTCGAATGGTTCCACAATGCCTTGTCCCATCAGCTTGGCCCAGAACAGATTGGCAGTGGCCCTGGCGAACTGCGGATGCGCCGTAAGCATGCGTCCAAACTCTACCCGAGGCTCAACCCCTGGTCGTGGCTTTTCGCCAGTCAACATAAACGACGGTTGACCAGCACCACCAAAGCGCGGCACGCGGATCATGCTCTTGCCCTTGGTGTCATAACCAGGGTTGCCATCGTCAATCAGAAATTCGCCCGATTGCGGTTTACCGTCTTCCCAATACATTAAGTAGCGCGAGTTGGCCAAAAATGCCGAGTTGCCGTAGAACTCTGTGCGCTTCTTCGTCGAAAGATAGACGTTCACTTTTTCCAGATGACTTTTGCCATCATGGCAGGAAACGCAACTGGTGTTGATGCCCAAAAACACCTTGTTATACAGCACCGCCAGTTCATCGTGAGTATCCATTTGGTGAATCATGCCCATGTCATGACCATCGTCTGGCTGGGGCTTGCCTTGCACATGTTCCCGCGCGATAACGTTTGAGGCAGCCACCACGTGATTCGATTTTGCAGAAGCAGCAATGATGTCGCGAACTACATCGTCATAAGGCCGATCCACACTCAAATTTTCCTTCATCCAATAGTGGAACAGGTCCTGCCCACGGCCCATTTTGCCATTAGCTCGGAACAGGTCCATAAAGAAGTAGCTCCACTTATCCACAAAGGCATCGGAGGCCAGCAGTTTGTCAACCAGCTTGTCGCGCTTGGCAGAGTCGGTGCTGGCGGTGAAATCGCGAATATCCTGAGGGGATGGAATGCGCCCGGTAAGGTCAAGCGAAACTCGTCGCAAAAATTCAAGGTCGGAAGCAAGTTCGGAATGCGGGATATTGTCGCGTTCCATCTTGCCGAAGATGCGCGCATCGACAAAATTTCGCTTGGCGATTGCCACGTGATTCGCCTTTGTCTGCGGTAGTGATTTGGAGACAGTTTCAGTAAGCGAGCCCGGCTGGATAGTCTTGCTGGGCTGAAGAATGGGCGCATGAATTTCCGAAAATCGCTCCATGGGGAGAGATTCTTCCTT
>JAYWBH010000429.1:0-14562 GCA_043781815.1 Bryobacterales bacterium
TCAATGCGCGCGGTGAATTGATCTTTGTCGATTGGCGTCTTGGCTGAGTACTCATAATTATTGTTGGGAAGTCCGCCCGCAGTCTGGGTGATGTTTGGCAGCGGGTAGTATTTGTTCATCAAATACAGCGAGTTTTTGTCGGCGCGACTGGGCGGAATCTGATTGTTGGGGAACGGTGCGGAGGTAATGTTTGGTGCGGTGGTTCCAACTCGGGTTAGCGGGTCCTGCAAGGAAGTTGGCACACCAACGAAATCGCCGTTGCGCATCGCCGCAGTAAGTGTGGTGGCGCTTGTCACGCGCGTGGTTCGTGATTTGAAACCTTCATAATTCGTCATGAAGAAAAGTCGATTCTTCCCGTTAAACACTTTGGGAATCTGAATCGGCCCACCCAGTGTGTATCCATATTGATTTTGTCGAAATGGGGATTTTGCGGGCCGCGTGCCCAGAAAGTCATATGGCTTTGCGTCCAGCGAGTTGTTCCGAAGAAAATCGAACACGGTTCCGTGATAGCTGTTTGAACCAGGTTTTGTGGAGACGTTTACCTGCCCCGCTTCTCTTCCAAATTCAGCCGGATAGATTCCCGATTGAACCTTGAATTCCTGCAAAGCGTCCACCGAGGGCAGCACAACATATAGGTTGAAGTTGATATCGGTGTTGACCACTCCATCCAGCGTGTAGTTATTCCAGGTGGCGCGCGATCCGGCAAGTGACATAGTGAGAGCAGCACGAGTCCCACCCTGACGGTTGGCAGCCTGCGCTGCGGGAGTGAATCCGAATGTGACCCCAGGGCTGAGTGCCACCAGACTAAAGAAGTTGCGACCATTTAATGGCAACTCAACAATGCGCTTTTCTTCGATCACAGTTCCCACCGTGGCGTTTTCCGTAGTGAGCAACTGGCCGGAAGCACTGACGTCAATGGTTTGGGTGGCTTGCCCAACATTAAGATTGAAATCCACGCGGGCCGTTTGTTGCACCTGCAGTTCCACGTTGGTCTTTACCACAGCTTCAAAACCCGCAGCGGCCACCTTGATTTGATAAGTTCCTGGAAGCAAATTCGGGAAACTGTAAATGCCAACCGTGTTAGTGGTTGTGGAGCGCGCCACATTCGTTGCCGAATTAGTTACGGTAACTGGAGCGCCTGGAATGGCGGCCCCGCTTTGATCTTTTACTTAACCGGTAATTTCACCGGAAGTCTGTGCGATCAACATCCCAGTGGGCAAGCAGAACAAAGCAGCAACCAGCAATTTATGGATCATTGAAGACACCTATATTTGATGAAGTTAAACCGAAGCGATTTGGAGTCTATCACATTGCGGTCTAGGGCATATTGGTGTTTCGCTTTATATCAAGTAGCTTTCCCTTGCCTGAACGCCGCACTCATAATTCCATAGACACACAATATTTCAGGTGATAAGATTCACACCATGAAATACATCTTCCCTGGCTCCACCCTCCGTGCCTTGGCATTGGTCCGCTGCCTCAAGATCCGCGCTATCGTCGGGTGGATCGCGGGAACTCCGGCTTTGACCAACGGCATCGCATGGTGTTCAGCGCGAACTACGAACTACCATTTGGACAGGGACGAACTTTTAGTACGCAGCACAAGCTGTTGAATAACATTATCGGCGGTTGGGATTCCAACATGATCTTTGTCAAACAGACCGGGTTGCCTTTCACCCCCACTCTTTCCAGCTCAGTTGCGAATGCCGGTGCTAGCCGTCCAGATCGCAACAAGACCGGAGATTTGAGCAATCCCACCATCGCTAAATGGTTCGATACGACGCTGGGAAGTGCAGCCAGTGGGGCGGCTTTCAGCACGCCTACGATTTTCACTTACGGGAACAGTGGCCGTAACATTTTATATGGCCCTGGCCGGGCGAACTTAGATGCATCCCTGTTCAAGAACTTCGCTCTTACAGAAAAGTTCAAGTTGCAGTTTCGTACAGAGATTTTCAATCTGTTCAACCATGCCCAGTTCGATATTCCGAACAACGCAGTGGGCAGCCCCAGTGCTGGAATTATTTCCGGCATCGTAGGAACGCCACGGCAAATGCAGTTCGCACTTCGGTTAACTTTTTAACCCTTAATCCCGCAATTGAGATACCGAGCCGCGACCGCAAGGGAGTCGGTTAGCTTGGTCGTTTTACGGTGCGTGTTGCTAATTTTAATGTTAATAATTATCGATGACGGTTGACTTTAGATTAATTGGAGTTATAGCATCTACTACATCCTTGACATGACAAGGCAGTTGAACGCCTTGCACGCGTCCAAGAAAGATAGGGGGGATCCATGCGTATCCGAATTTTACTTCTGACCATTTTTTCAGTTCTGTTTGCAAATGCGCCCACTTGGGCACAAGCCGTTTACGGAACCATTGTGGGCACCGTTGTTGACGCCTCGGGGGCTGCCGTCCCCAATGCTAAAGTGACCATCACCGATATGGGCCGCGATGTATCGCAGAGCACCACAACCAATGAATCGGGCAACTATACCCAACGATTTCTCATTGTAGGGCGCTACCGAGTGCGCGTGGAAGCGGGCGGTTTTAAGGTGACGCTACAGGACAATATTTCTGTTTCCGTGGATACGGAAGTGAAAGTAAACTCCCGTCTGGAAGTAGGTGAGGTTACCCAAATATTAGAAGTGAGTGCTGAAACAGGGATTCTAAAAACCGAACGGAGTGACGTCGCATCCACCTATAGCAGCCGCACCTTGACGGAACTGCCCGTGCTCAATCGGCGCTTCACAAACTTTCAATTGATGACACCAGGAGTAGTGAGTTTCCCAACGTCGCTCACCGCAGCATCGGCGGAAAATCCACAGGGTTCCTATCGCATGCTGGTCAATGGACAAAGCTTTGCCGGAACTTCGCATTTGCTGGATGGGACGGATAACCACGACGCAGTGCTTGGCTGGATTGTTATTAACCCCACCCTGGAATCGGTTACCGAAGCGAAGATCACCACCGCAAACTACGATGCAGAATTTGGCGTTGCCAGCGCCGGCGTGGTCAGTGCGCAGACTAAATCCGGAACTAATCAATTGCACGGGTCGCTGTTTGAATTCTTGCGCAACGATCATATGATCGCCCGCAACCCATTTACACAATCTCGTGTAATTCCTAATTCCAATGGCCGCACAATTCCGCTGACCCAATGGAACCAATATGGCGGATCCATTGGCGGTTCCATCATCCGGAACAAGCTTTTCTATTTTGCAGATTATCAGGGGACCAAACGGAACACTGGTGGTGGTGCCTTATTGCGGGTTCCCTCAGAAGCGGAACGGACGGGCAATTTGAGTGCCACTGGCGTCAATATTTTCGATCCAGCTAGCGGTGCTCCAGCAGTCAGAACACAGTTCCCTGGCAATATCATTCCACCTAGTCGTTTATCAACCCCAACATTGAACCTGCTGAAATTGATTCCTTCGGCGAATACCAGTGCGTCACTGGATCAACCCAACTTCGCAAGTTCCGGTGGTGTCAAATTTAACGACGACGCCTTCAACGTTCGTGTGGATCATTTCACGACGGACAAGATTCATACCTTTGGTCGATACTCCGTGCAGGATTTCCGCACGGTGGCCCCAGGTTCTTTTGGACTTGTGGCAGGCGGCCCAGGACTTGATTCCTCCGGTTCTACCAGCGCCTATGCCGGTGCATCCGATTCGCGAAATCACTCTATAGCGGCGGGGTTTGATTACAACATTCGCCCCAACTTACTTACTGATTTTCGATTCGGTTACATGCGCTATCACGTGTTCGGCCAGCCCAACGGCATTGGCACATCACCGGCAAAGGATGCCGGTATTCCCGGTGTGAACGTGGACGCCAATTTCAATTCCGGCATGCCCGCCTTTTTTATCAACGGGTATGGAAGCAGCTTATTTAAGTTTGGATATGCGCTGGGTGTGAACGGCTGCAATTGCCCGCTAATTCAAGATGAAAACCAATTTCAGTTTGTCAACAATTGGACCAAGATCAAGGGCAACCACACGGTGAAGTTTGGTGCCGATATCCGGCGTGCACACAACTTGCGCGTCCCCAGTGATCGGCATCGTTCCGGTGAACTGAACTTTGACGCGGCGCGCACGCAGGGCCCTTCTGGAGGCGGTTCCGGCTTAGCTTCGTTCCTTATGGGTGATGTCTCCCGCTTTGAGCGTTACGTTTCCAATTCACTGGATGCGCGTGAAACTCAAAACCGTTTTTTCCTGTTTGTGCAAGATCAATGGCGCATCACCAACAAGCTGACGGTGAACTACGGGATTCGTTGGGAATCGTATCGTCCCCAATATGTCAACGGTGCTGGCAACGGCGGGTTTGTTGATCTGGCCACAGGTGAGGTTTCCGTGGCAGGCCAAGGCGACACGGGTCTGGATCTGAATGTGAAGACTTCCAATAAATTGTTCGCACCACGGTTGGGTGCGGCCTACCAGTTAAATTCCAAAACAGTGATCCGTTCTGGATATGGTCGCGGCTTCAATCTGGGAGTTTTCGGTTCCATCTTCGGCCACAACGTTACGCAGAACCTACCCATTCTGGGGATTCAATCTGTGCAACCCACCAACAATTACGATGCTGTATTCACGCTATCGAAGGGTCCCGATGCGTTGGACCCGGCGAGTATTTTGGCAGCCCAGCGGAAAGGACCAAACGGCAAGAACATTCTGCCAAATGGTGTCACCGCCTTCATCATCTCTAATCCAGTGCGCTTCCCCACGGTGGATGCCTGGAACTTTACCATTCAGCGTCAGCTTAATTCCACTTCATCGGTGGAAGTGGGCTATGTGGGTACCAAAGGCACCCATGTGTTTGCTGGAACAGGTGGCGATTACGATCCCAATCAGGCCGATATCAATGGCTTCGGTACGTTGACCACCAATCAACGCAAGCCTTACTTCAACAAGTTTGGCTGGTCGCAAAATCTGCGTTACTTCGGCAGCGATGCCAGCAATAACTACAACTCTCTGCAACTGAAATTCGACAAGCGCTTTTCCAGTGGACTCAACGTAATGTCGCACTACACCTGGTCGAAGAACATTGATTACGACGGAACTTACTATCCTCGCGATGCCAAGTTGGCTCGTGGTGTTTCCAGCAACAATCGTCGCCATGTGTTTTTCCTTGCTTCGTTATATGAAATGCCCTTCGGCAAAGGTAAGAAGTTCATGTCCGATGCCCCCAAGGCGGTGGACTTCCTCCTGGGTGGTTGGCAGCTCAACGGCACGTGGAGCTATATGGCTGGACAGCCTTTCACGCCCAGTTATCGGGATTGCAGTTCTGACCGTGACACTGGCTGGTGCCGTCCCGACGCTATTGGCGATTTCTCCGTTTCCAATCCTGACCAGTTCGGTTGGTTTAAGACCACCAGTGGACCTTTGACCGCTAACGGACAAGTGGATGGTGCATGGCAGCGTCCGCAGCGTGCGAAGTTCGGCACCGTAGGTCGCAATGCGATTGTGGGACCAAATTTCGGGCAGATGGACATGTCTTTCTTTAAGACCTTCAAGATCAACGAAAGACATTCCATGCAGTTCCGCGCGGAATCGTTCAACTTCACCAATCATACGAACCTGGCCAATCCCAATACCTGCGTCGATTGCCCTGGGCAGGCTGGTCGTATTTTTGGCGCCTTTGCCAACTACATCCCCAGGCAATGGCAGTTGGCTCTGAAGTACGCGTTCTAGAAAGGGATTACGCGAGGTCCAAAGTTGTACAATGAGGGTGGGAATTAATTCCCACTCTTTTTGTTTCGAAACATGATGCGCCTGCCACTTTGGGTAGCGCTCCTGCTGAGTATTCCCGCTTGGGCCCAGCAGCCGCCGGCGTTGAATTCGCCGTCTTACACGCAAAACAGTATCGTCCACGCAGCCACCAATCGACCTGGAAAATTGGCTCCCAATAGTATTGCCACAATTTACGGTAAGGGCCTAGCCACGGCAACTATGGCTGCAGGGGCGAAAGAATTGATCACCGGATTCCTGCCATCGGTCTACCCTGGAAGTTGCACCAGCGTTTTCATCGACAACATTTCCGCTCCTTTATTATTTGTTTCGCCGGGACAAGTGAACTTCCTTGTGCCTGCAAATCTGCGCCCCGGAGTGCGAGTTCTGAAAGTTTTCTGCGATTCCATTACCGGCCCTAAAGTGGAAATTGAGTTACTGGATGCCGTTCCTGGACTTTTTCAAAGTGATCCTTCGACGGTGATTGCTACTCATGCGAACGGAGAACTTTGTACGGTGGAAAAACCCGCTCGACCAGGTGAAGTCATCATCCTGTATGCCGCCGGGCTGGGGCAGACTGCACCTGCTTCCATAACCGGATTCCTGGCTGTGAAAGCCGCCGGAATTGAGCGTCAGGCCGATTTTCAAGTACTCTTGAATCGACGACCCTTACCTAAAGAAGCGATTCTCTACGCCGGAGTGGCCCCTGGCTTTGCCGGTCTCTATCAAATTAATGTACGGCTTCCAAGTGACTTCCAGACACCCCTGGAAATTCAAATTAAGGTAGGCGAAGAAACTTCACCAGAAGGTCTTTTTACCCCGGCCAGTACAATTCCATGAAACTCTTCCCTGCGAATGAGTGTTTTAATCTCTACAATGAAAGTATCTTTAGGAGGACCGATGCGCATTTTCCTGGCTGGTTTGACCATGTGGGTCTGCACACTGAGTGGTTTGCTTGGGCAGCAGACTGAGCAAGGTCAAAACGATTTCGTCATCGAAGCGGGCACCCATGTTCCACTTTCTTTCATTAACAGTGTTTCCACCAAAAACGCTGCCGAAGGGGACCGTATCTATTTGGAAACAGCGTTTCCTATCCTGTCCGGTGGCAAAATTGTCATTCCTGTGGGTAGTCACGTTGCTGGAACGGTGACGCAAGTGAAGAAACCAGGGCGCATGCGGGGTCGTGGAGAATTGTACATTCGTTTCGACACGCTGATTCTTCCCAATGGTGTGACTCGAGATTTTCGGGCACGGATCGGGGCGATTGATGGACGTTCCAGGGATGAGTTGGATCGGGCCGAAGGAAAAATTCGTAGCGAAGGCGGCAAAGGCAGCGATGCCATGGTTATCGCTGGAACCGCAGCTACCGGTGCTTCCATCGGAGCAATTGCCGGAGCAGCGGCTAAGGCACCCATGACAGGCACCTTGGTGGGCGCCGCAGCGGGTGCAGCAGCAGGAATGATAGGCGTCCTGCTGACCCGTGGTCCAGATGCGATTTTAAGCCGCGGCAGCACCGTGGAAATGGTCATCGACAGGCCTTTGCAATATACACCCGACGAACTCGAATTTGGCCAGCTAGCACCTCGCCGAGGCATTGGTGATACTGGGGAATTACCATCTCAGCAGAAAAACCGCAATGCACCGGGACGCCGAAATCCATTGGGCGGAGTGCTTTAACTCATTCAATTGATTGAAGCTTTTAACCAAACTAGTGTCCGTTGCCCGGGTCAAGGATAAAAAATACTCACCTTTTTTTAAGGTCCAAGCCTAAATCTTAAGGTGCAGCGCGCCGATAGACTCCTTAGAATAGCCATGGACTTCGGAGCCTTAGAACTTCAAATATTCGTCAGTCTGGTAGTAGTGCTGGGAGCGGCATTTGTCGCTCTTGTATGTGACTACCTGAAGGGCAACAATGAGCAGTTAAGAGAGAAAAATGTTGAGCTTCGCGTAAGAAACGAAGAACGGGACAGGCGGGGGATATTAGATCCCGGCAGTTTCATTCCCCAAGCTCTGTTTGAACAGTTCTTCGCCGCAGCGCGCAAGGCTGGTTGGATGCCTGTGTCAGCAGCCGTCGCCCAAGCGGAACAATTTAGGGAACGTCCCAGCACGGCCACTGCATGGCAAACGCCACCTGCACCAGTCGTGGAAGTCGTTACTCCTGCTGAAACCAATGATCGGGAAGCCTTAGCCAAGCGCGATGAGGCAATGCGATTGCGCGTGGATGAAGAACGAAAAACCGCTGTGGTTGAAGTGGAACCAGTATCGAATCGCAAGCCAAAGAAGTCCGCTGAGGATTTTGTGAGCCCCGCTGCTCTGGCCAAGGCGGCATTGCTGTCCACTCATCAACCCCAAGTTGCCACTGCAACCATGGTGCTGGAGCCAATCCAAATTGCTACTGAAGTTATCGCCACAATCCCTGTTGCGGCCGTCATAAAAACCAGTATCGGAAAGTATCCTCAAATCGTGCCGGAGCCTGCGAAAGAGCAGGGCCGACCCATGGCCGTTCCCGCCAGCAATGCTGTTCGCGAAGAAATTCATAGATTGAAGGAGCAGGCCAAGGCCAGATTTGCCGCTCAATATTACAAACCGGCCAATGCCACAACTATCGCCACCGATCTTGCTCCAAAGGTAAACCATGCAGAGGAAATTCGTCAGCCAGCTCTAGTTATTCCCCCCGATCCGATTGAAGACGAAGAAGACGACTATGTGGAAATTTGGCTCCCGGAAAAGGTAGTCGAAATTCATCACCAAGAGGCTGTAGTCGCCACAGTTGAAGAATCGCCGATTGAAGAGCAGTGGCATTCACCCGCTGTTCTCACCATGCAGCCAACGGAAGTCGTTTCAGATATCGGTCTGGAACATGAGCTAAATCGGGTGTCGCATCCGGTGACCCCTGAATATGATCTTCTCGATCAGATTATTCGCATCAGTGTGGAAGCTGAATTATCCGAACCGTTTGAACCCATTTCCATACCAAAAATGGGTGAAGTGGAACATCAGTATGTAAATCTTGATACGGACCGCGCTGTGGATCAGCTCCGTAAGCAGGTTAGCTTCAAATCGCCAAGCACTTCCTCATCAATAGCCGCTGAAAAAGATCACGACGCGATTCTGCGGGAATTGTTGAGCCAGAATAATGAAGATCTTATGCTGGAAGACGAGATGCCCGTGAGCAACGCCTTGTCCATTGAAGCTCCAGTTCCAGAATTGGAAACTTTGTTCGCTGACCTGGAACCTCCCAAGTCATTTTTCACCGAAGACGAGCCAGTCTCCCTGACACTGGACTCGTTGAGTCTGCCCGGTGGCATGCATGATCGTCAAGTGCTGAATCAATTGTTGGAATCGAAAAAGTCGGTTACAGGCGTCATCATCTATGCAGGAATCAATGACTACGCCAAGGCGACGGCAGATAAGTCGAAGGCCCAAGTAGACGAAATGGTTCAGCAGGCTGTGAAACTGATCAGCGGAATTGTTCGTGAAAAAGATTTTGCGGCACGGGTGGAAGACGATAAATGGGTCATGATCTTCCCTGGAGAATTGGGCAATGCGGCGCAACGTCGAATCGATTCGGTTGCCGAGAAATTCTGGGATTATCAGTTGCGCAATCTGGGTCAGAACTTACTTACTTTCAGCACAGGGGCCGTGCAAGTGGAACGTGAGCCGTTGAACGAAGCCTTAGCCAACGCTCAAGAACGGATGGACCAATTGCGCAATAAAGGCAGAAAAATTAGTGCCGAGGTCAGAAAAAAGGCCGTCAATGGCTAAGTCGGCTCAACCGCAGAGAATTGGAAACTACCATGATGCTGGAAAGTGCCATTGCTCCGGCAGCCACCATTGGGGATAAGTCCCACCCTAGCCAACTGTGGAACACGCCAGCGGCCAGTGGAATGGCCAGTGCGTTAAACAGGAACGCCCAGAAAATGTTCTGACGGATAATGCGCATCGCCACTTTGGCTATGGAAAGAGCTTGTGGAACCAAATTCAAGCTTGGCCGCAACAGCACTACAGAAGCAGTTGCCAGAGCAATGCCAGTTCCGCTACCCATGGCTATTCCTAAGTCGGCCTGAGCTAACGCTGGGGAATCGTTGATACCATCCCCAACCATTGCCACACGCTCGCCTTGTGCCTGCAAACGCTTCACCGCTTCTAGTTTTCCTGCCGGATTTATCTCCGCTTGTACATCGTTTATCCCTACTTGACCAGCAATGGCCTGCGCCACACTTTTACGATCACCAGTAAGCAGCGTCACCTGGTACTTCATATCCAACAGCCGCGCCACTGCAACTTTTGAATCGGGACGTGCCATATCGGCCACTCCAATCCAACCAGCCGTTTTCCCATCTACAATCACCCGCAGCACTGCCGATTCCTGTGGAAAGCCCTCAACATCTGGCGCCGACTCAATTCCGATGGCATGCTCCTCCGCTACACCAGTTGCCCCCCGACCCGGTTGAGCTGAAAATCCAGTGGCGGTCAAATTTCTCAAATGGCTGGCACGATCAATAATCGCTTTGGCGTAAGGATGTTCACTGTGTCTTTCCACGGCCGCAGCATATTCCAGTACTTCAGCTTCCTCAAATCCCGGCTCAATTTTGATGAGCGTGACTTTCGGTTTGCCTTCGGTGATGGTCCCGGTCTTATCTAAAACCACGGCACTAATTCCAGCCGCGGTCTCCAGGGCATCGCCACTTTTGAAAAGAATTCCCAGACGGGCGGCTCGTCCGGTTGCCGCAAGCACGGCCGTTGGCGTAGCCAGCCCCAGTGCGCAAGGGCAGGCAATAATCAACACGGCTACAAAGCGAGTCAGTGCAGTCTCCAGCCGATTCGTCGGGTCCAGGATCGCGTACCAGATTCCGAACGTCAGCACGGCAATCAATAGGCAGGCGGGTACGAACCAGGCACTCACTCTGTCGGCCAGTCGCTGAATAGGAGCCGTTTGACCTTGCGCCTGTTCCACCAATTCAACAATTTTCGCCAGCATCGATTCCGATGACGCCTGCGTAACCTGAACCCGAAGACTGCCCGTTGAATTCATCGTCCCTGCAAAAACAGATGCCCCCTCAATTTTGTCGATAGGGACACTTTCGCCGGTGAGCATCGCTTCATCCACAGGGGAAAAGCCCTCCAGCACAACGCCATCTAAGGGAATGCGCTCTCCGGGGCGAATCAGAATAATGTCATTGGGCCGAACGTCCTCCACTGGAACATCAATTTCCTGTTTCCGTTTTATGAGCCGGGCCGTCGGCGGGGTCAACGCCGCCAATTGACGGATGGCGTCGCCAGTCTGTGCACGAGCCCGTGACTCCAGCATTCTACCCAGAATAATCAGCGTGACAATCACTGCAGCGGATTCAAAGTAGACGGCGTGATGATGGGTCAGCACGGCCCAGGCGGAATATAAATATGCGGACAGCGTGCCCAGAGCGATCAGCGAATTCATACCTGCGGAACGACGCCGGATATCAATGAAAGCCCCACGCAGAAAAGGCCATCCACAATAAAAAACCACTGGGGTGGTCAGCGCCCATTGCAACCAAACAGAGCCTGGAAAATCGAACATGCCGTGGCCCATGGCGATGGTGAACACGGGCAGCGAACAGAGCAGCGCAATCACAAAACGATGCCGCATCTCCCTAAATTCCTCAGCTTCCACCTGTGCCGTATCCTGCGATTCAGCCACAGCATAGCCGGCCTTGGAAATGGCTCGCGATAAAGTTTCTTTCGCCGTAACCGCGGGGTCGAACAGTACAGTGGCCCGTCGTGTGGCAAAGTTAACACTGGCTTGTGTCACCCCTGCTTGTTTCGTTAACGCCGCCGTGACTGTGGATGCGCAACCAGCACACGTCATTCCCTTGATCGGAAAATCGACTCTGGTTGCTTTGGAACTCATATCTGCATCCTAACTAATCTGAATGAAGATTGTCCGCAGATGACGCAGATGAACGCAGATAAAACAAAAAGGCAATTGTTGGATGTTTGGTGTTATCTGCGTTCATCTGCGTCATCTGCGGATAAAAATTTAGTCTTTGAACGTGATCCCCAGAGTCTTCATTTTGCGATATAAATTGCTTCGCTCAAGCCCCAGCAATTCCGACGTCCGCGTCACATTGCCGCTCGATTCTTCCAGCTTCTTCAAAATGTAATCGCGCTCGGCTGATTCCCTGACTTCCTGCAAACTACCCGACCATTCCGGTGCCTTCTGCCCATTCCCCCGGCGTTGCGATTGCAATGGAATGTGCCGTGCATCCACTCTTGCCTGCGGATTCATGATCACAATTCGTTCCATCAAATTTCGCAACTCGCGGACGTTGCCCGGCCATCCATAATCAGATAATGCCTGGTATGCTTCCGGGGTCAGCTCTTTGGTTTTACGCCCGTAAGCCCTCGTGAATTCGCGAAGAAAATAATCGGCTAATTTGGGGATGTCTTCCAGCCGCTCCCGCAACGGTGGCACGTCGAACGGAATCACATTTAGCCGGTAAAACAGATCTTCCCGGAAATTCCCGCGCTCAATTTCTTCCTCCAAATGCTTGTTGGTTGCCGCAATTACCCGCGCGTCCACCTGAATGGATTCCGATGCTCCCACCGGTTCCAACCGACCTTCATCCAACGCACGCAGCACTTTCGCCTGCGTCCGCAAGCTCATATCCCCAACTTCGTTTAAAAACAGAGTTCCGCCATCGGCCCGTTGCAGCTTGCCGATCTTGTCCTCTTGCGCTCCAGGGAAGCTGCCTTTCCGGTGCCCAAACAGCTCGCTCTCAATCATGTCTTCAGGAATCGCCGCGCAATTTACTTCAATAAACGGTTCCGCAGAGCGAGTGCTCATCCGATGAATCGCCTGGGCCACCAGCTCTTTTCCAGTACCGCTCTCACCGTAAATCAGCACTCGACCGTTGGTTGCAGCCATCAGTGCCAATTGCTGTCGAAGCGCCTTCATCGGTACGCTTTCGCCAATGATTTCCGGGCCTAAACTCGATTTGGCGTGCAGCCGGTCTAGTTCCCTTTCCATCTTGCGTTGATGAATTCCGTTCTTTACAACAACGGTGATTTTTTCAATGGTGGGTGGCTTTTCAAGAAAGTCAAAGGCCCCCAGTTTGGTCGCCTTCACCGCCGTTTCAATGTTGCCATGCCCGGAAATCATCACCACTACTGGACGGTCATCAGGCGGTATTTCCTGGATCCGTAGCAGCGTTTCCATACCATCCATACCGGGCAGCCAAATGTCCAATAAGATTGCGTCGAACGCCCTGCGTTGCAGAATTTCCAGACACTCTTCCCCGGAACCAACCGATTCTACTTCGTACCCTTCGTCCTCAAGCACTCCCGTCATGGACTTGCGGATGCCCGGCTCATCATCAACTACCAGAATGCGTGGTGATTTCATACCCTTACCTCAACATCCTGAAATTCCTGTTCCACTGTAATCAATGCTGGAATTTCTAATACAAACCGCGCACCTCGGGGTAAATTGTCCTCTACCCGAATCTGTGCATGGTGGTCCATCGCAATGTGGCTGACAATCGCCAGACCCAAACCGGTGCCTCGGCTTTTGGTTGAAAAATACGGCAGAAAAAGCTTCTCCTTGTCTTCAGGCGATACGCCGCTTCCCGTATCTGCCACAATCAGTTCCACGCTTTCGTTGGTGGCCATTTGGGTGATGATAGTTAAATCCTTCACCAGCGAATCCTGCATTGCTTCGGCCGCGTTGTCTACCAGATTCACTACAATGCGCTTGAACTGCTCTCTGTCCACATTCACCGGCGGCAAGCTAGTCGATAGTTGCATGTGCACGTTCACCCCGTCCAGCCGTCCAGCAAATACATTTAAGGCGGTCTCCACAACTTCGTTCAAGTCAGAAGGGACAGGCTGTGGCGAGGGAAATCTAGCGAACTGGGAAAATTCATCTACCAATGTCTTAACGGATTCCACTTCGCTGGATATAGTGGCCGTGCATTCCCGCACAACTCTGGCGAATTCCGGAGTGGTCACAGCCCGTTCCAAATGCCGTTGAATTCGCTCTGCACACAGTGCGATTGGCGTCAGTGGATTCTTGATTTCATGGGCAATGCGCCGGGCCACTTCATGCCAGGCCGATGCTTTTTGAGCGCGCAACAATTCGCTGGTGTCTTCAATGACCACTACGAATCCTGAGGAAACGCTGTCTTCTAAAGCCGAAACAGTAATGGAAAGGTGGATGGTTTGCCCCCCTTTCTGCATGTCCATTTGTTGGGTGGCCAAACCGGTTCGACGAGCCCTCTTCATCAAATACCGGATTTCAGCGGCATCTTCCCGTGTGAACAAATTCTCCAGGCGTTGTGCAATTTCAGCTTGCGGACCGCTAAACATTTGTTGAAACGCGCGATTTACTTTCAGGATTCGGCCATCCCGGGCAACTGAGATTACACCTGTGGGAATGCTCTCCAGAATCGTTTCTGTGAACCGCCGTCGCAGTTCCAACTCTTTGCTGGACGCTTCTAAATCTGCCGTCATATCGTTGAACGCGCGCACCAGTTTGCCTAACTCATCAATCGCACCACGCTCCACCCGATAGGCCAAATTGCCTTGCCGAACTTCATGAGACGCCTTCAACAACGCCGATATCGGCTCGGTAATTTGCCGCGACAGAAACAACGCAATCCACGTGGCAACGAAGGCAATAAAAAGCGTAATCAAAGCCAAAATGGATTGGTACTGATACCTGGTTTCGTTCCTGTTGACTCTAAGCTGTTCGTAGTCACGCACCGATTTTTCTATCAGCCGTTCCTTAAGATCCAAATCCACAGGCATGCGGGTTTCCACCTCGAATTCACTTCCATCCCAGGCTTCCACCTTGGCCGA
>JAYWBH010000430.1:0-4984 GCA_043781815.1 Bryobacterales bacterium
CATAACTATTCATGGGATTGGCAGGGCGTTCATTTCGTCCAACTAAACTGCTGGGCCGGGTTCAATAACAATTTCTACTCCGTCAAATCCGATGGACTTACGTGGCTTAAGAACGATTTGGCTCGCAATGTCGGCCCCTCCGACCGGCCGGTCGTCATTGTCCAACACTTTGACCTCGCCTCGGTGGGAGACAACAGCGGCCATCTGGAAGCAGACGCTCGTCGCGCAAATCGAATTTGGCAAAAGTGGTGGACGATTGATGATTACCAAAATTTTCTCGGTGTGCTTAAGGGCTACAACGTGGTGGCCATGTTTGACGGCCATGAACATAGAATGCAGGTAAGCCGGCCGGAACATTACCTTAATGCGCTGGTTAAATCGAACGGCAACGTGGTGTACGGCCTACCTTCTCCGCAGGATATCAACGGAAATATAAAGATTCTCGACGAATTCAAGAACGGTACTGGTGGACAATGCCAGGCCTATGAACTGCCAAACAACCAGGGAGCCTGCACGGTTGCGAAAGCAACTTTTTATGCGGCCCGCATGCAAGCCGATTATCTGGACGTGGCGGCTGCGGTCTTTAATTTCGGCAGGGATATTATTCCCTCCCTGGGAGATTCATACGACAGAGCCGATCCCGATTTCACGAAAAGAACGCCCGGTTTCTGGGGTGGTACCACCGCATGCCGGAAACGAATTAATTCGAATTATCAGAATGTGAGCGCCCAAACCCGCTGGTCTGTCGCCCCACCTGTCAATGGAACCTGTTCGGTGGGCACTGCGACCAATGCAATGGGCACGCCAATCACTACGCAAAACTCGTGCGTCACGGTAAAGAACACCTCGAACTTCACGCTGCACGGGCCGCTTGCTCTGCAAGTGGCGAACGGTAAAGAAGCAGCCGGTGGCGGTCTCGGAACGCTTGACAATCTCCAAACCCGCTCGTTCGTCGATAGCTGTGATGCATGGCATGGCAACGCCTACGTAATGTTGAGCGACGTCGATCTGGCTCCGGGTGATGCCGTATCGGTACCGGTGAAGTTCGAAAAAGGCTTTGAGACGGTACAATTCCAGGCCTTTGCGCTCACCGGTATCGGAAATGCAGGGATCACACTGGATCAGACGCTGATTACCAATACCATTCCTAACCCCCAACCTCAGACAATCCATCTGCTGGCACCTGGGGCGCATAGCTACACTTCCCAGGTCGCCTTTCTTGGCGGGCCGGGCTCGTGGCTTACAGTAAACGCCGGGGCGATTGATGCATCAGGCGTTGCCACGATCACGCTGAACTACAACGCAAGCCTTCTGGCTGGCGCCACCGGAGCGTTCCAGGCACAAATCATCTTTGTTCCCGATACAGGCGGGCTGGCAATCATGACTGTAAAAATGGTTCTGCCCGGCAGCTTAGTTCCCACACCGGCAGCGGTTTCGCTTACGAGCAATTCGGCACAGGTGCAAATTACTGCAGTGGGCGGCGGTAGCATACCATTCACCGCCAAGGCCGGATACGGCTTCACTGTGAGCCCAACCAGCGGCATTACGCCTCAAACACTTACTATCACTGCCGACCTGAACAATGTTGCACCCGGAGCTTACACCAAGGACTTGAATATTGCCTGGGGTACCAACAGTCAGCTGAACATTCCGGTTTCCTTTCAGGTGGAACAAACCACTGTTTCCACTCATCCTACGGGCCACACGATTGACGTTGATGGCATCCAGTTACAGGCACCCCAAACCTTCACATGGATATCTGGATTGCGGCACTCCATCAAGGTGTCATCAATTATCCCTTCCGGGCCTGGCTCGCAACTGCTGTTTGGTAGCTGGTCTGATGGAGGCGCCGCGGCGCATTTCATTACAAGCCCCACAGTTGGCCATCCAGAGAAATATGTCGCTCAATTCGACCAGTACTATCAATTGAGTCTCAGCTCAGATCCTAAGGGCCCCGGCGGGTTGGTAACCGCCATCCCCGCCGCCCCCCAACCAAACGGTTACTACCCGGAAAAAACGAAAGTAACCATCACGGCCACTCCCTCGATCAATTCATTCTTCAGCGCTTTCTCGGGCGATCTGGGTGGCGCCGTTAATCCGCAGTCCCTGTTGATCGGTAAGGCAACCAGCGTAAGCGCTCTGTTCGCGCTCAACAGCGCGGCGGGCGTGACGGTGGTGCAAACCAATCCTTCCAATCAACTGGTTCTGGTGGATTCCGTCACTTATCAGACGCCGCAAAACTTCCACTGGCCGCCAAACGAAACGCACACTCTGTCTGTCCCGGTAAATGCAACTTCGAACAACGCACGGTTTGCTTTCAACAACTGGTCTGATGGCGTGCCGACGCTTACCCGCCAGGTTAGTGGGCTCGCCTCAGGCCAGCAGAAGTTCACAGCAAACCTGACGCAGCAGTACCTTGTGACAACCACCACCGTTCCTAACAGCGCGGCCAGCGTTGCCGGCGGAGGCTGGTTCAATCAGAATGCCCCCACCACCATCGCAGCCACGCCTGCCAGCGGCTTCGTGTTTGGTTCGTTCTCCGGCGCTATCCAACAAACCACAAATCCAATCGTGGTAACCGTTACGCAACCTTTGAACATTCAGGCCAATCTGTCTGCAGTGAAACAGCCACAGATATACGCGGCAGCGGGGTCCAGAAGCGGGGTCGATTCCTTACAGCCTGATCTCGTACGAGTGGGCATCAACTTAATGAACGCGGGCCCGGGGCCGGCCGGCGACGCGCTGATCACTGGCGTCGACGGGTTCGCCACTCTATCGGGAACGGGCGCCGTCAGTCTGTTCGGTCTCAGTCCCTTCCCAACCACTATGGGAACCCTGCAGACCGGCCAGTCGGCATCGTCCAGCTTCCTGCTGGTCTGGCCCGCTGGAGTGACCAGGCTACAACTGACGGTCCATTTTGCCGCCAATGGGACGGCTTATACCGGATCTACGAAACTCAATATTTTTCGCTAAGGAGACCAATCATGTATAAATCCATTTCATGCATCTTACTGCTACTCATCCGTGCTCCAACGTTGATGACCGGCACTACCATCACGCTATATCCCACAAGCGGAAGCATATCGGGCCAGCCCGGCGATAGTGTTGGCTGGGGTTTCGCGATGACCGCCGATCCTACTAAATGGACCTCGGTCACAGGATCCTTCCTTCTCTCAGAAACTGCTCCAGGCCTTGGCGTCTATTCTGATCTGATCGGATTCCAGGGCGGTCCGGTTAACGCGATACTGGCTCCCGGTTCGGCGGACTGGGTCGAGACGTTCGACAACGCCGGAAGCGGTCTGGCCAGCTTCACCATTGATGCGCTGGCCACACCCGGCCAGTGGAACTCGGCCATCCTGCGCATCCTGTTTGACGAGTTTTCCGCCGATCCGAACACCTGCGGTTCCTGCTACGTAGGTTCGAATTTTGTGGATAACGCGATAACGGTCACAGCGTCCACCCCTACCCCGGAACCGGCAACGTCATTGCTGGTTGGCCTTGGGCTGGCTGCTCTGCTCTGCGGGCTGTGGAGGCAGCCGCAATCAGTCTAATAAGGAACCATTACGACATAACTACTCTACCGGCTCGGAAACTCCTTTTCCGAGCCGGTATTCTCGTTTACTCTTCCGTACAAAGCGAACAATACTTTCAGGATTGGAATCAGAAGACGAGGCACCCACCGCCCACCGCTAAACATCCCGATTATACTGGGATTCACAGGACATGCAAGCTGACGCAGAGTTAGTTTTGGGCAGACGGAATCAAAGCCAACAAAGACGGTCTGAGTTACGTCCGCGGAGATTACAGCGAACAGGACGGCACGCATCCTACGCTGTCAGGGCAGATGAAAGTGGCGCGGAGGCTGCTTGAGTTCCTTAAGACGGACCGCACGTCGGCTCCGTGGTTCCTGCCGGACACCGGCCAATCAGCACGATAGGTGGCAAGGGCAGTTAGTGCGAAGTACGTATATTGATCCATCGTCTGCCTTCTTGTTCGTGGGTCTTGCTTTCCCGGAACTTATCAGGGTGGAACACGCAGGGCACGGCGTCAAGGCGCGGGTGAAGTGCGTCCTGCACGATTATCGGGGACCATATTTTTTTGAACGGCTTAAGGGTAGAACCGAAATGAATCGCCGCAGCTTTGGCGCGACGGGAGGTAACTGAATGTTTCAGGTAATGCGAATCCGGCTGGCAGCCTTGCTAATGGTCGCCAGCCTAATGCTGGTTTTGGCACAGAGCGCTGCGGGCGGTTTCGTAGGCATCATTCGCGACTCGAGCGGAGCTGCGGTTTCCGATGCCGCCGTCGAGGTGCGCAACGTGGAAACCAATCTCGCGCGGCAGACACGCACCGGTGACCAGGGTGGATTCGTGATCGCCAATCTCCCGCCCGGCAACTACGAGGTTACGGTGGGGAAGACGGGCTTCCAGAAACTACGTGAGTCCGGGATCGAATTGCAGGTTAACCAGACGGCCCGCCTCGAATTGCAATTGAAGGTGGGGACGATCTCGGAAGTGATCGAAGTGAATGCACGGGCACCGCAGATCAACACCGAGAACGGGACGCGAGGCGACGTGATCGCGGCCGAGGAGTTGCAGGAGATGCCGCTCAACGGCCGCAATTTCCAAGATCTGGCATTCCTTGTGCCCGGCGTGGCACGCAATGCCGAGGGCGACATTGGCGGCCCATTTGCCATCAACGGCGCTCGTTCGGATAACACCAATTTCTATCTCGACGGCTTCAACAACCGCGATCCGCGCTTCGGCGGCGCGCAGGCCAACCCCAATCTGGACGCCATGCAGGAATTCAAGATGGAGACCAGCGGGTACTCGGCTGAGTACGGACGGCTGGCCGGCGGCGTCATGAGCGTGGTGCTTAAGGGAGGGACCAACCGCTTGCATGGCACGCTGTCGGAATTCGTGCGCAACGATAAGTTCGACGCGCGCAATTTCTTCGCGGCGGGCAAGAACAAACTGCGCCGCAATCA
>JAYWBH010000431.1:0-4984 GCA_043781815.1 Bryobacterales bacterium
GAAATTGCCAGAAAAAGGATACTGCTACCGGGACGGCCGGGCTTCACAATCTCACCGGAACCACCGCCTTTCAGAAGTCCGGCGAAGCTTTCCAAGTCCAGGCCAGCCCTCTTTTCTTCAGTGCTATGGCAGCCAAAACAGTGCCGCCGCAGTAATGGTTTAATTTCCACTTCATAGCTTACTGGAGCTTGCCCACGAACGGTTGCAATGAGAAATAAGCAAGCAGGCCAGCGTATCATTTAGTGATTGAATGCGAACTCAGTGGAGTTCAGCAAGCCCCAGAAAATATCTTCGTATACTTTACGATCTTTAGGATCAGAGTCTGTCATGGCCAATAACTTCTTCTTTTCAATGACAGTAGGAACGCGGGTCAAGGCCCGAATATACAGTTCATCCAGCATCTCCGCTGGCGATTTATTTGCCTTCAACATTCCTGAAATCACAGTGCCTTTTGCAACCTTCTCATCAATGGTGTTGCCGTTGATTAGGTGCAAGGCTTGGGAAAGCGTCGGCTCCATTCTTGTATCCGCAGCATTGACAGTTTCCCGAGACGCAAGGCCAAAGGTCTTCAAGAAATAATGCCCGTAGTGAGCCCCTCCATCAAATACTTGTGATGCCCTATATCCCGTGGGGAAATTATTGAAAGTGGTCTTCACTCCAGTGACTTGTGAAATGGCGTCCAGCATGACATCTGCCCGCAACCGACGCACGGCGGCATGGGAAAACTGAAGATCATCTGACTTATTGGTAGCGTTCCCCAGCGACGACGCCTGATAGGTTCGCGAATTGCAAATGTCGCGGATCAATGCCTTTAAATCAAAGTGATATTCCGCCAACTTTCGTCCCAGAGCTTCAATCAAATCGCGATTACTTGGCGGATTGCTGATGCGAACATCGTCCACTGGTTCCACAATTCCTCGCCCGAAAAAATGAGCCCAAATCCGATTCGCCATGTTTTGCCGAAACATTGCGTTGTCTGGTGAAGTGAGCCAATCGGCCAACGCATCCCGTGGATCTTGCATTTTGTTTTGGGCACCTTTCGTATCCAGTATTTGTCCGCCCAAAAACTTTGGAGCCATCGGACGACCATCCAACAAATGTTTCGCAGTGGGTGCATTGGGATCGTTATAGATGTAGAACTCCACCGCATCGGCACCATACTTGCGTTTCACTCCGGTGAAGAAACTTACAAAGCCGTAATAATCATCCATGGTCCAACGGTCAAACGGATGGTTGTGGCATTCTGCACATTGAATTCGCACGCCTGTAAACACCTGGGCCACATCCTGGGCAACTGCTTTGGCTTGATAATTTCCTTGCGGCAGCATGGTGTAGAGGTTGGCTTGCGGATCGGACAGATTACTGCCGCTGCCTTGCACTTGGGCACGCACAAATTGATCTAAGGGCGCGTTCTTCTTCACCTGTTCCCGAATCCATTTATAGTAGATCTGAGCGACTTTCGGATCAGTGCCCGACCCACTATTTGTATCTCCCAGAACCTTCACCATCTCTGACCATTTGGTAGCCCAGACGTCGGCGAACTCATCGCGCTCCATCAATTCGTCAATCAGCTTGGCACGATTTCTGGATGCCATGAATCGGCGATATTCATCGGTGGATGGCGGCAATCCAATCAGGTCAAGATAAACGCGCCGAAGAAACTGCTGGTCGTCAGCCAGGCCACTGGGAAGAATTCGCAACTTGTCCAACCGGGAAGAAATCAGTTCATCAATATAGTTTGCTGGTTTCACTGAAGGCTTTTTGTACCCGGCAGAATTCTGCGGCAACACGATTACTTCGGCACCAGTGGTGAACTTAGCAAAGCGCGCAAACACATTAGTAGCCCCGCTGGTGACAGCCGATACGTTGCCCTGATCGTCAATACCAGCATTGGCTGCATTGTTAGTTAAATACAAAGCCAGGCGAGTTACATCGCGTTCTGACCCATCGGAATAGGTCGCCATCACCTTTACCTTGCGAGTCTTGTCCTTGCCTTGAAACAGGATTTTATCGGGAACAATGGCAAGGCCGGTAGCAGTGGGAACAGTTTCCGAATCATCTGGAGCGCCTGCTTCAATCCAGTGCAAAAGCGTTTGATAGTGTTCACTATTTACTTTGAAACGTTGTCCGCCAGTATGAGGTACTTTGCCCAAGGCCTTCATCAACAGCAGACTTTGTTCGGGCACAGCCACATCAATTCTGCGTCCCACCATCTGTTGTGTCAATCGGTAATAATCACCTGCGGGGTCGTACCCAAATAAAGATAAGCGGAAACCGTCCTTGCCCGAAGCTGAGCCATGGCATCCACCACTGTTGCAGCCTGCGCGAAAGAATACTGGCATTACGTCCAGCCGAAAACTCGGGGTGGCTGCGAAGGTCGATACTGAAAACAACAGAAACAGAGATCTCATTTTGTGGCCGACCTTGCCCTGGCGGGATCAATGCGCAGGATCCCCGATCCGGTCTGTTGCTTCACTAATTGCCCATTTTCTTTCACTGTAACTTCGCAGGTGATTTCCTTGTAAAGCCCCGCTAGTGCATCTTCTGACGCTTCTACATTGAACACGACTTGTGTATCACCGGACATGATTTCTGGAACAGTGCCGACAAGTTTCACACCATTCGGCAACCGCTTCAATATCACTGCGGCCTTGCCTTCAAAGGGTTTCAGATGTTTCAATGTGCCAGTGATTTGGCCGCGATGACCCCGTTCAACCGACGCGCGTTGCAGGGTTACTGTCAGATATGGTTCGGTCACCTGGAATTTAATGAATGGCGAGGAAACGCGAATTCGTCCCACGCCGCTGAACGCATCCCCGCCAGTTGTTGAAGCATTGATCGCAATCTGATATTCGCCTGGCTTGATTTTGGAATCGGCACTGACTGTAAACGTGGCACCGTTCTTACCCGCAGGAATGGTCACTGTATTTTCTTTGGATAAGCCCGAGGGCAGCCAGTCTGGTTGCATCTCAACGGCCCCATTAAAGCCATTGTGCCGCACAACTTTCACTTGTAGAGTCAGCTCTCCGTTCTGAGCCAGGGGGGCTTGCGGCTGTTCGATTTCAATATGAAACGGTGCAGGTTTGGTTACAGCAAGTGCGTATTTTTCCAGAAACACCATGTGCCACGGCAACAGTCCTCGACGATTTACCAATGCCAATCCGTAACGCGATCCGCTTTCCAACTTCACGCCCGGTTCCACAGCTTTGGCGAAAATCTCAATCAGGGCCGCTTGCTGTTCGGCATCGGGAGCGGCAGTAAATTGCACTGGCATCACTGTGATTCCGGCCTTATATCGGGGTGCCTGCATGGTGACGCCGCGCGGCAAACCAACTGCTTCCAGTTCTATATCGCCTTTGTATTGGTTACCGAATCCCGGTGCGATTTGTACGTCCAATGTCCATTGATTTCCTTGTGGAACGATCAACCCTGTTAGGCGTGGAATCTGGTAGCCTTCGCGATAGGTAATGTGCGTGAGCACAGAGTTCACTAAAGGTTCCACCTCCACGCGGTACACGAACAGCGCACCGCCTTGTCCGCGGGTGTCTTCGATTGTGATGTTGTAATCACCGTCGGCAGGGGCTTTGAATACCAAGATAGGGTCCAGCGTATCTTTGATGTGCCACGTGCCGCGCGAAGAAACCAAGCCCAATTCCGCCAATGTGGAATCGTCTGCCTGCTGTAGTAATTTTCCATTGCTGGATCGAATAGAAATCTTTGGATCAATGGGTGAGCCCAAAGTTCGGCCATACATCCGCATGCGCCACGATTCACCTTTCTTTGCGGTGAAGCTGAAAACATCGGCCTCACCTTTGCTGGAGATGATTCCGTTTAATGCCGCTGGTAATGACGTGACCGGTTCTCCTTCCAGCACGTTCTTGTAAGGAGAAACTCGTAACGTATTTGGGGAAGGTGCGCCGTTAGAATATTCGAAGTTTCCGGGCGCGTTGGGTAGTTGAATAGTTGCTTTCAATTCGCCGCTAGGATCACCCAACAGTGTGGCAGAAAGCTTCTCACCTGCCTGCCCACCTGCTGGATAAATAGCCAACGGCCGGGGCTTGTCACTGATGTGCAGTCTATAGAATCCTTGCCGTGGAGCGCTGAATATTTGTTGCATCACTTCGACGTAATAAGATCCGTTTGTGGGTGCCAGTATCGTCAACAAGGGGTCCATACCATGCAGCGGATTGTCACTATTTGTGGCAATTTCATTGCCTTTTACATCCAACAGCCGTAGGCTGAGGTCATTCTCACCACCATAGTGCAACGTTCCCAAGCGAACACTTTCCACTTCCAGCGAGATTCGTTGACCCTTGGTTGCTTCAACGCGAAAGTAATCCCGATCCATCGCCTCACCGGGAAGGATTTCACCGTTCACAGTAGAATTGAAACTTACCAGTTGAGCTGTTTCAATGGAATCATTCTGCCCTGGCTTTTTTTCCAATTCCTTCACGGTAGGATACGGACCAACCCAAAACGTCACCACTTCACTGAGTGACGTGCCTGTCCGTAAACGCAAGGGATGCTCTCCTATTGGACAATCGGCGGCAATTTTAAAACGTACTTTTACTGCCTTGGAAATGGAACCTCCATTGGCGGTGCGCGTTGTTTGATTGAGAGTTTCCGAAGTAAAACCGACTGTCCGTATGCCGGGACGATAGAAGACCACTTCACGCGGATCATCCAGATCCAGCCCATGAAAGGTAACTTCCACAATTTCTCCGCGACCTGCACCCCGAGGCAACAGATATTCCACCATGTGTTGTTCCGCGTAAGCTTGGAACACCAGCATCGCGCAGCAGAGTAATTTTCGCATTTAAGCAATCAGTCCGCGAACCAGTTGGCCACCACGAATAATGTCGATGGGGCGGCCACCGGGGGCAACTAGGCGGTCACTTGCGTTGATACCCAATTGATGATAAACGGTGAACAGGTAATCTTCAATGGTCACGGGATTCTGATCGGGTTCAGCCGCGGTTGCATT
>JAYWBH010000432.1:0-4981 GCA_043781815.1 Bryobacterales bacterium
AACTCCATCATCGCCTTGAGATGTTGCCAACTCAACGGCAGGTTCGAGAATTACTGGGAAGCTCGGGCTGCCTGATCCCAACTTCTATGTCGCACGCCCTCTTACTGACAGCCTCCCCGTAGTAAACAAATTGTCGATGTGAAACCAGTTCCCATTGCGCAACAATCGCCGCGATTAGAAAGATTATCTTAAACCCGCAGGGGGAATTTCTGAGTTCAACGACCTAAGTAAGGCGAAGCAAATTTGTTTCGTTGAATAAGGAGATTTTCAGATGAGTCAGACAATACAATTGTGTTCCTCCGCGACTAAGCACGTTTTGCGGGCGACGATATTGGCGGCAGTTGGAATAGGCGCCGCCATGGCGCAAACCGCTATGCCGGGTTGCACGGTCAATCCCGCTTCCCCGGCCACTGGCACGGGGATTCCAGAGGCCTATTTTGGAGTCGCGCCCTCCACCGTAAATAAGAGTTTAGTCGGTCCCGTGCAGCTTCTCACCGCGGGCAAGGTCGATGACAGAGCCGGCACCGTCAGGCTGCCTCTTTATCGTGGCCGCGTCAGGCAAGGCAATCGCGCCGTTTGGTACATCCTGACCGATACGACGGATCGCGCGAATGCCGAGGCGCTTGGGCTCAATTTCTCAGCTAAGCTGGTGTACGCTGCAGTTTCTCCCAAGGCGGTGCGGAACGCAACGTTGCTGGCTGACGGAACTTTGGAATTTGAATCGGGGACCGTTGATTTTAGTCCGGATCGCGTGGTGAGACCTACACCCGGTCCCAGTCCATTTCCACCACTGGAAGCAAAGCCTGGTTCAGTCGGAGACGCCAATTATTCTCCACTCGTCCGAATCTTAAACGCGGGCGGCCACATATATAATGCTCCGATTATTGCCATGGGTGATGATGTGAGAAACTTCACGATGAACGGCGCGCCGAACTACAAAATGGTTCACGATAAGGTGTTGTCCATCACCGCTGATCCAGCCAAGCCCTTCTCCGGAAGTGTCACACTGGCATTAACGCCTGGGTTTAGCTTTGCCAAACCGGTTCTGTACCTTAGCACCGAAGCCTCAGCGGAACTTCCCGCCGCGCTTGAAGGCGCCACGCTCGCCCCCGGGCTGCAAGACGTTTTGCTCAGCAACGATGACGCGGCATTCAGCGCCGTGGAACGTTTATTCCTCACGCTGAACGGTCCCACGGGCTGCGATAATCCTCAGCGTCAAGGCCTGGTCTCGGCGTTGTTGGATGGCATGGCCCCCTTCAATGTTTTGGGGGGAATCCCGACTGTTGCCACCGACTACAGCCCGCTATGGGACGTCAACATGGGCGAATGGACGCAAAGAGCGATCGACAGAGGCTGGCGTTCGCGCGTGATTGATGAGTTCCAAATTCTTGCCCTTGTGGAAGCGGGCGCAATTACCGCTCCCGGCGGCGGCAAGTTTGGATCGGCCGGATTCATCGTCAACTGCCCCATCGTATCCCGTTTGCTGTAGTAGGTGAAGCTAAATGCGAGCGCGGTGTGCACCTCCGCGCCGCGCTCGTGTTCTGTTTGAAAACGCAAAGGCCGCTCCGGCGCGACGTATCGGAGAAACTGGCGGATTCGTTAGCCGGAGCGAGTTCGACCTGCGTGATTTTCTTAAAGAGGATTATTCCCATGAAAAGCATGATATTTGTTTGCAGAATCACTCTGACGTCGGTCCTGTTAAGCGCCCAATCGGCCAGTGAGGCGCCAGCCGGTCAAGAAGCGAAACTGGTTTTGCTGACCTCGCAGCCGATGTCCTCGCAGCCGACGATTGATGGGCGCATAAAAAAGTCCGCCGCTACATCAGCAGGTCGCGACGGGGAACAACCCGTTCGTCGGGCGATCTTGAAATTGAAACCCGCTGGCGATCCGATCTATTTTTCCGAAGACAAAGAACAAGGCGCCGACGGGGAGTGGCTTACCCGCCGGCGGGCGAAAGTGGAAAAATTCAGCAAAGATGGCCAAGGCGTGGCCATTCAAGGTTACGATGTGATTTCATACCTGGAAAACCGGCCAGTGAAAGGGACGAAAGAATTCCACCTCGAATATGGCGGAGTGGTTTGGTATTTTTCCAAGGAAGAGAATCGAAATCTTTTCAAGCAGGATGCGGAAAAGTTCGCGCCCCAATTTGGTGGGTTTTGCGCTTATGCGATGAGCAAAGGCTCCGCTGCAACAGCCAATCCACGGGCGTATTTGATGGAGGGAGGGAAATTGTTCCTTTTCTTCGATGCCGCGTCGAAGACGATGTGGGAACAGGACAAAAGCGCGGCCGTCAAAGCGGACCGGATTTGGCCTCGGCTGCACCTCTGAATAAAGCATAGGTATCGAGGCCTCCAATAGGTCTCAACTCCGATCCGTTATCGAAACAACTGAGCTGCAAAGTAAACGACCGGTCTTTCCGACTTCACCCCAGGCTGCTAGTTAATAATGCGCAGAACGTTGTGGTCCGCAACGGTCACATCAGCAACTGTGCCATGGGCATAATTGTCAATGGTTCGGCAAACGTCAAACTGGAAGGCCTGGTTATTCGCGGTATTGATTCCGCTCCGCCTGAGACGGGCATTATGGTAGTTCAATCGCGCAACGTTGTGATTACTGGCAACATGATTTTGAACACTGGACTGGGCATGTTCATACGCGGTAGTCGTTCATTCGGCAATCGGATTGAAAACAACACCATCACTGGCGGCGCGAATGCTGGTTTGGGCATTTGTTACAACCCAACCGATACAGACCGTATCGGACCACAGGGCGACCTGATCAAAGGGAATTTGATTCGCGGTTTCGGAATTCCCGTCTCCATTACTTCCACAGCAAACTTCAACGTCATCCAAGGCAATACTTTGATTTATGGGGCTATGGCCATTCGGTCCGATAGCAAGACGACTGTAGATATGGACAACATTAAAGTATCCGCAGTGCCAGCAATCTAGGCTCACCGCACATCTTACAACCGGGATACGGCGTGCATCTTCATGCCGTGTCTTGGTCGTAATGTGATCAGCGGCTTTGTATCCACCACTTGTCCCGATGCTAATTTGAACTTCCATTTCTGAGCGATTGCTGAAATCAGCAACACCCCTTCCATCCAGGCGAACCGTTCCCCAATACATAATCGAGGCCCTCCACCAAAGGGAAAGTAGGCAAACTTGGGTCGATCCCCGGATTGCTGCGACCAACGATCTGGATCGAATTGTGTGGGATTCGGCCAGTAATCAGCACTACGATGAGTTACATACGGACTCATCAGAATAATGGACTTGGCAGGAATACGGTAGCCACCCAAAGTGAAATCGTTCCTGGCTTGCCTGCCGATGGCCCAGGCTGGTGGATAAAGACGCATAGCCTCGGCCATGATGTGCTCTACATATGGCAGCTTTGGAAAATCGTGAAAGCCGGGCAGACGACCCGCTAACACTTGATCGATTTCGCCATGCATCCGGGCTTCCACTTCAGGATGCTGACTCAACAAATACCAGGTCCAGGTAAGGGCGTTGGCCGTGGTTTCATGACCAGCAAGGAACAATGTAATCGCTTCATCGCGAACTTGTGTATCGGTCAAGCCAGCACCGTCGCCTTCTTCGTCAGGGGCATCCAGCAACATAGAAAGCAGATCGCCATGATCCTTGCCATCAGCGCGGCGTTGCGCAATCAGACCGTAAATAATGTCGTCCAGCGTGGCCTTCGCTTTGTGAAACCGTTTCATCACTGGGAGCGGTAATTTTTCCAGCACGGTGGAAAACGGCAGCATCACCAACTGGAACAGACCTAAGATGATCTCCATCGATTCGCCCACTTCTTTCGATTCCGATTCCACGTCGGCACTGAATAGAGTCTTGCCGACGATGGCTAGAGTGAGGCGCATCATCTCTTGATCCATGTCCATCACCGCATTGTTTTGCCAGCGGTTGCGGAACCGATCCCCAATCTGGGCCATGTCTTCGGCATATCGAATTAACCGATCGCGATGGAACGCTGGTTGCACTAGCCGCCGCTGTCGTAAATGAGGCTGCCCTTCGGCAGTCAGCAATCCATCGCCAAGAAATGTGCGGGCACGCTGCAGAACTCGGCTCTTGGTGAAGTTTTGGTTTTCGGTTACTAAGACTTGCTCAATGAGTTTGGCATCGTTCAGAAAGTACACATCCTGATTGCCAAGCCGTAAAAAAGTGATGCCACCGTATGCGGGCGGCAAACTTTGCAGGAATTGAAGAGGGTCACGGCGGAACTGTAGCAATTGCCCAATGACTGGCCATCTTCGCGGACCCGGAGGAATCTTAACGGGTGCGCTTGCTGACAAAGGGAAGACCCTGCCGGTCAAACACGACGCCCACGAAGCCGATACACATTTCGTCTTCGGTTCCTTCACCCCATCCAACCGTTTTCAGAGGATTATTGGGGTTTTTCGGGTTCTTATCGGAATTGTCGAAGTTGCAGGTAACTTTCAATTGAGATAACGCTGGCAGCGGCATTGGTGTTTCCAGCGTATAAAAACCCTGCCAACTGAAATTCCAATCATTGATGTAGATCAGCGGATCCACTTTTTTATCGATGCCGATCTTTTCCAATTTGATCTGTTTGCCCAGCAAGTGCATGTGCGGCGCAACTAAGATCACGGTGGCATCGTAGAATGGCGGAATAGCGAACTGAGCCGTTACCTCGGCATTCTCTTCGCCTGGTTTCAGCTTGAAACCGGTATTGAGGATAGGCAGAAACGCCAGTAATTTATTGACGCTGTTTTTGGAATAGTACAAGCCAACTTTAGTCTGGTCCGTTTGATCTTTCTTGCCATTGGCAAAGTAATGGACTTGCAAAACAATCTTGGAACCTTTGGGTAACTTCATGGCAATTCCATCGGGCAGAAACCGCGCACGAACTCCAGGAGCCCATCCCCCCAACATGGAAGTAGCGTCTTCGGCAACACCATCCCCAGGTCCACCAAAGCAATCATATCCTGGTGAGCCGT
>JAYWBH010000433.1:0-4977 GCA_043781815.1 Bryobacterales bacterium
CTTGCGATGACAAACACGCCGTTTTCTGTGCGAATGCCTCTTAGTTGCTTGCCGCCATTTGCGACATAGAACTTAAACTTGGCAGTGGAGAGTTGCTGATCCGTATCGCCCAACGGGTTTGACGAGAACATGGAATCGTAGGTAATTTCAATCACGCCTGATCCGTCGAAATTCAAATAATACTTGCCTGAGCAGTTGCTGATTACATTTGCTCCGGGAACCTGCAATGTTTCGTTACAGGTGATGTTGCCACTACCGTCCAGGGTCATCACTCCAAGTCCAGTGATGGATTGATTGCTTTGTACGTTTCCTTGCTGCGTGAAGACATAAGTGCCCTTCAAAGAGCTAAGTGTGGGGGATTGGGAGAATGCTGCTGTTGTTGCCAGTAAGCATAGTCCGATCATTGAGAAAAGTTTCATAGGTAGAGTCCTTCCAGTTTTCCAGTTATTCAAGTCGTTTACCGACTCTTGTTTTAGGTACATTGTCTCTTCGACAACACTGGCTGGGGCTTGAGCGGAAATCGGTTACCTAAGGAAAAAGATCAGGTAACCAAAGTTTCCGCTCTAGTCTGCACTGGGGACTTGTGTATGCTTTTTCAACCGAAGTTATTTCGTGAAGTCGGCAATGACACTAATGCCATTATCGGTACGGATTCCTTTCAACTGGCTGCCGTTGGCAGTGGCCAGAATCTTGTAGCTTGCAGAAAATGTTTGGTCATCGGTGGTGGCTGCGTTGGGATCTGGAGTGATGGTGTGCATCAGCTTGACCGTGGCTGATCCGTCAATATTAATGACATAAGTGCCACTGCACTTTGTGGTCATGTTGCTGCCTTCTGTTTGAATGGTTTCACTGCAGGTGACATTGCCATTGCCATCTAACGTCATGATTCCGAGCCCGGCCACTGCCTGGTTATTGCCCACATCTCCGCGCTCAGTAAATACATAGACGCCTTTCAGGCTAGCCAATGTGGTGGGGTCGGCGAACCCAAAGGTTGCACCAAAGAGCAATGAAGCGAACAGAGTTAAACTTTTCATTTTAGAAATTCCTTTTCAATGGGGGTATTGTACTTTCTCGTTAAGTGAGAGTGATATGTTCCACTTGCTCACATAAGACTAAACCCTAATTTGTTGAAGAGTTACTGTAAAGTTTGGGTTAAATTTGTCATCCAGGATTTTGACCGCTGGGAAGTAGAGCAGCGCGAAAGCGAACCTGACTACAATGGACTGAAATGAAACTCCGACTTTTAATTCTGTCTCCTCTGCTCTGCCTCCATCTATGGGCGGGCGTTGTTCGGTTGGATGTGGTGGATCGTCAAGACGTGGAAAGTGGTCGCCAGTTTGGTGCTGTAGGCTCCTACCAAAGGATTACGGCCAAGGCGCTATTCACGGTGGATCCCAAGCTACCTGAAAACCAAGGCGTGGTGGATATCGCGCTTGCTCCGCGCAACGAAGCCGGGTTGGTTGAATTCGCGGCAGACGTCTACATTTTGAAACCCACCGATCCTGCCAAAGGCAATGGAATCGCGTTGTATGAAGTGTCCAATCGCGGCGGACGTGGGTCGGTGAATATGTTCGATGCGGGGGCCAATGCGGCCAACGAATTCGGCGATGCGTTTCTGTTGGAACGCGGCTATACGCTGGTTTGGATGGGCTGGCAATTCGATGTGCCCATGCGCCCTGGGCTATTACGATTAACCACTCCATCGGCGAAGGGCATCACTGGAACTGTGCGTAGTGAATTTGTAGCGCAGACAAAAGTGAACTCGTTTTCATTGGCTGATCGAGAGCACATTGCTTATGAAGTGGCCGACCTGGCCGATGCCAAAGCACAGCTAACGGTTCGCGATCATCCCGAAAGTAAGCGTCGTGTAATCCCGCGTTCGGCATGGAAGTTTTCTGATGCTTCGCACGTGCAAATGAATACTGCCTTTGAACCGGGCAAGCTTTACGATGTTGTCTACACTGCCAAAGATCCGCAATTGGTGGGCTTATCAATGGCTGCCACGCGGGACTTGATTTCATTTCTCAAATACGACGAGTCACAAAACATCAAGCAAGCCATCGGCTTTGGCACCTCGCAAAGTGGACGATTTCTGCGGACGTTTTTGTACCAAGGTTTCAATGGCGATGAAAAGGGTCGTAGAGTGTTCGACGGAGTTTGGGCTCACGTAGGTGGCGGGGGTCGCGGTAGTTTCAATCACCGCTTTGCACAGGCATCGCGTGATGGCCATCGGATGCTGAATACGTTCTACCCTACCGATATGTTCCCCTTTACTGAGACTGAGCAGACAGATCCCGAGACAGGAATCACCGACGGATTGCTATCGCACATCGGCAAGCCGGAACTACGTCCGAAGATTTTCTACACCAATGGTTCGTATGAATATTGGGGTCGTGTGGCGTCGCTGATTCACACCAGTGTGGATGGGAAGAAGGACGTGGACCCAGGCGCTGATTCGCGGATTTATTATTTGGCAGGGACGCAGCATGGCCCCGGCGGTTTTCCACCTGGAAAAATCACTGTGACTCAGAACATGCCCAATGTGAACGACTATCGCTTCCATATGCGTGCGCTGCTTGTGGCGATGACTGGTTGGGTGATTGAAGGAACCACACCGCCGGCGTCCAGTTATCCACGGATCGACAAGGATCAATTGGTAACCAAGGGTGCAATGCAGTTCCCCAAGATCCCTGGCATCAAAATGCCTGAAACGCCACTCCAGACGCATCGCATGAATTTTGGACCTGCGTATGCAGAGAAGGGAATTGTCACAGTGGACCCTCCGCAAGTAGGGAAAGCGTTTCCGACGCTGCTGCCACAGGTGGATCGTGATGGCAATGAAACCAGCGGTCTGCGTTCGCCAGAATTACAAGTTCCACTGGGTACGTACATGGGCTGGAATTTGCGAGCTGTTGCGATTGGTGCGCCCACCGAACAATACGACATGGTGGGTTCCTGGATTCCCTTTCCAAAAACCAAAGTGGCCCGTATGAAATCAGGCGACCCTCGGCTGTCTGTCGAAGAGCGCTACAAATCCAAAGAAGAATTCCTGGAAAAAATCAGCGCTGCTGCTGAAAATCTGGTGAAGCAAGGTTATTTACTTCAAACAGATATTCCAAGAATTGTTTCAAGGTCCGAGGCTCAGTGGAACTGGGTTGCTAGAATGGAATGAGATGGGTCCCCAACAAACTGAAGTGCCAAAGCTGCCGATTCCCGGCGTGAAGTTTCTGATCGCAGTGGGCAGTGGTAAAGGCGGAGTTGGCAAGACAACTGTCGCCGTGAATCTAGCGATTGCACTGGCATCGCAAGGAGCGAAGGTCGGGCTGTTGGATGCCGACGTTTACGGTCCCAACGTGCCGCTGATGATGGGTACGCGCGAGAACCCGCACTCCATCGGCGAACGCATTCAGCCATTGGCGAACCATGGGGTGAAGTTGATGTCCATGGGATTTTTGAGTCCTGGGGATAAGCCGTTGGTATGGCGCGGTCCCATGCTGCATTCGGTGATTCAACAGTTCCTGCGCAGTGTGGATTGGGGTGAACTGGATTACCTGGTGATCGACCTGCCACCGGGCACAGGCGACGTGCAAATTTCCATGATCCAGACAGCGCCAATCAGTGGCGCGGTGATTGTTACTACGCCATCGGAAGTGTCGCTGGAAGACGCGCGAAAAGCGATCCACATGTTCAATCAGGTGCGTGTTCCCATTTTGGGCGTGGTGGAAAACATGAGCTTCCTTACGACACCATCGGGCGAACGCATCGACGTGTTCGGGACGGGCGGTGGCCAGAAGATGGCTGGGACGATGGGCGTTCCATTCCTGGGTGAACTGGCGTTGGACCCGGAAGTTCGGAAGGCCGGGGACAGCGGGAAGCCGGTTGCGCTTCGTGGTGCAGCAGATGCGCAGGCGAAGGGCTTTCATGATTTGGCAAGCGCAGTGAAGGCGAAGCTGGATCAGATAGGCGGACCGAAATCGCCACGGATGACGCTAGAGGATTAGGTGGTTTGTTTTTGTCGTGCTCCTAATCTTTGTTATTACATTTACAGTAACGAATAAGCTGAGGGCCCCTGCTCATGAATGTTTCGCTGACCCCCGAACTTGAACAATTTGTCAGCAACCAGGTGGAATCCGGTCGCTACAACTCAGCCAGTGAAGTCGTGCACGAGGCGTTGCGGCTTTTAGAGGAACACGATGCGGCGCGAGCTGTTCAGTTGGCAGAATTCAACGGGGAGATCGGACGTCGACTAGCGGCATTGGATCGTGGCGAGAGCGTAACGCCTGGTGAGGCTCGTGCCCGATTGCAAGCCAAATCCGAACGACGTGGAAAGTCGCGCACGTGAACGATTACATTCTCGGCTGGGATGCCGTCTTCGATCTTGAAGATATTTGGGATTACATAGCCATCGACAGTTTTGAAGCCGCCGACCGTTGGATCGCTAAGTTATTCGATGCATTTGAAGGTATCGGACGCATGCCCGGCATTGGGCACAAGCGGGAGGATCTGACCAACTTTCCGGTCCTTTTTTCTAGCGTAGGCGCGTACATGATTATCTATCGAGAGGTTTCTGGAAAGCGTGTGGAGATAGTGGCTGTCACCCAGGGATCACGCGACATCCCTTCCTTCTTGAAGCGCCGTCTGCAGTGAGTGGGAAGTTTTATCATGGACGGGAACATACTTTGACGTGTTTGAAAAGCGAAAGGCGAAGCTGGATCAGATAGGCGGGCCGAAATCGCCACGGATGACGCTGGAAGCTTAGGTGTTTTGTTTTGTCGTGCTCCTAATCTGCCAACAGTAATAACAGACATGTCAAGGCAAAGTAGAAATGTCCTAATCCCAGCAAAGTAAGAATGTCCGGTTTTGACCGAGTGTTCCGGAGGTGGATGTTAGGTTGAATGAGTCCGCAAGGGGTCGCTCCCGAGCGGATGCCCAAGGCCGATGCTACGGAGTTGGCTCCAAAGAATCGGCACAAGCCCC